>NZ_DBHIRJ010000002.1:0-263113 GCF_057275535.1 Abiotrophia sp. | reverse complement strand
AATCCTTTGGTTAGTCGTTCTTTTATTTATTGTCTAACTTTTTGGGGTCAGTACACTATCAGTGCAGGGCTTTTGTTCGAGCTGGTGGTCCACTCCGTCAAGTGGACCACTGGCTCGGTCAAAAGATAGGGCTTAGTGCAGATTTCATGATATCCCGAGATGGCTCAACCAAAAACCTAGAACTAGAGCCGCTAGCTCTCCATTAACCAAACCACACAAAAAGGACTGGGCGTCAATCCCAGTCCTTTTGCCTTAGTCTTAGGCAGTTAGTTTAGCGATGTCTGCTTCAATCTTAGCAGCCTTAGCTTCTACTTCTTCATGCGAAGCGCCTTGGGTGCCTAGATAGAGCTTGATTTTTGGCTCGGTACCACTTGGACGGAAAGCCACCCAGCTACCGTCTTCCAAGACATACTTGAGGGCATCAGATGGTGGGAAGGTCAAGGTTTCAACCGTGCCGTCAGCCAGAGTGCGTGTGCCAGCTAAGTAGTCGGCTGCGCTCACCACTTTGAGGCCACCCATTTCCTTGATCCCTTCGGTCCGGATTTGCTGCATGATGGCTGCCATCTTAGCTTGCCCAGAGAGACCTGGGAAGTCCACTGCGATGGTCTTTTCATAGAAGTAGCCGTATTTTTCGTACATGCTTTCTAAGACATCCGCCAAGGTACGGCCCGCTTTCTTGTGATAGGCGGTCAATTCAGCCAAGACTACCAAGGCTTGGATGGCATCCTTGTCGCGAACAAATGGCTTGATGAGATAACCGTAAGATTCTTCAAAGCCCATGAGGAAGGTCTTGGAGCCTGTTTCTTCATATTCTTGAATCTTCTCAGCGATAAACTTGAAGCCAGTCAGTACTTCAACCGCTTCTAAGCCATAGTGAGATAAGATGGCGTCAGCAAAATTAGTCGATACGATGGACTTAACCGCTACCCCATTCTTAGGCAGTTGGTTGAGTTCTAACTTAGCGTTCAAGATGTAGTCCAACATGAGAGAAGCGATTTGGTTCCCGGTTAAGAGTTGGTAGTCACCCTTGCTAGTGCGAACCTTAGCCCCGAGACGGTCAGCGTCTGGGTCAGTCCCTAAGAGAATATCCGCTTCTACCTTCTTAGCTAATTGCTCTGCTAGGTCAAATGCAGCGGCAGATTCAGGGTTAGGAGACTTAACCGTTGGGAAGTCGCCGTCTGCTTTAGCTTGTTCTTCTACCACGTGAATGGTGTTGAAGCCTGCTTGGTTGAGGGCTTTGAGACCTAGGTACATACCAGTCCCGTGAAGTGGCGTAAAGACGATACTAACTTGCTCCGCCATTTCCTTAACCAGTTCTGGGTTGATAGTGACAGCCTTCATTTCTTCTAGGTAGGCTTGGTCCACACGGTCACCGATGATTTCTACAAGGCCGCTACCTAATAATTCGGTCTTGTCGCCTACTTCAACCGTTAGTGGGTTTTCCACTGCGCGAACAAATTCTGTTAATTTATCTGCATCTTCTGGTGGCATTTGCCCACCATCCTCGCCGTATACCTTGTAGCCGTTGTAGGCTGCTGGGTTGTGGCTGGCAGTAATCATAATCCCAGCGTAGGTATTGAGGTAACGCACGGCAAAGGATAATTCAGGTGTTGGCCGTAGGCTCTCAAAGACATAGCTCTTGATGCCGTGACGGCCCAAGACCAAGGCAGCTTCCATGGCGAATTCAGGTGAATAATGCCGTGAGTCATAGGAAATCGCAACCCCGCGGTCTTTAGCCGCTTGGCCGGCTTCTTCAATTAATTGGGCTAAGCCTTCCGTTGCTTGGCGAACGGTGTAGACGTTCATGCGGTTAGGACCTGCCCCTAAGACACCACGCATACCTGCCGTCCCGAAGCTGAGATTAGCGCCAAAGGCATCCTTTAAGGCTTCCTCGTCTTGATTGTTGGCTAACTCTTCCTTGAGAACTGGATCAAGGGCGTCGTAATTTTTCCAGAGGTTTAATGTTTCTTGCCATGTCATAGCATTACCACCTTTCAGTATTGCGTCATAAGAGAAATGAAACCCAGTGAGAGGCTCCTCACTTTATGCTAATATTCTACCATGAAATGTAGACGGTTACTAGTAGGGGTAGAAATTTGAAACGAAAATATAGCGATAGCACTAAGGTAAATGTCCGGGTCTAGCAGGATGTTAGCGCCCAGAAAGTTTTGTAAATCTTCCTAAAGGCCCCAAGACTGGCAGAATGGAGCGCCTGGCTCCTAGGTCGCTTTTCCCGCCTAAGCGTGGTATACTAAGATGGAATATAGCGATGATTCCACAAAGAAAGAGGCGATGATATGGCAGACACACTCGAACTAGTCATTATTACAGGGATGAGCGGCGCCGGTAAGACGGTTGCGGTCCAAAGTTTTGAAGATTTAGGCTATTTCTGTATTGATAATATGCCCCCAACCCTGCTTCCAACCTTCTGGGAACTGGTCAAGGAATCGGGCAAAATCAGCCGGATTGCGCTTGTCATCGACTTGCGGAGCCGGGACTTCTTTAAGGAAGTCGACAGCCTGATTGCAACTTTAGATAATACTCAGTTAGTGACAACCCGTATTATTTTCTTAGATTCTAGCGATTCGGTCTTAGTATCTCGCTATAAGGAGACCCGCCGGAATCACCCACTGGCCCCAGATGGCCGGGTATCAGAAGGGATTGCCAAGGAACGTGAGTTGCTCATGGACTTGCGCACCCGCGCCCAAATTATCATTGATACTTCCGATATTTCTCCACGTCAGTTGCGTGAGCGCCTGATTAAGGACTTCGCCACTAAGGATTATCAGACCTTCCATGTGGAAGTCATGTCCTTTGGCTTCAAGTACGGGGTGCCGATTGATGCCGATATTATCTGGGATGTGCGCTTCCTACCTAACCCGCACTATATTCCGGAATTGCGCCCGCAGACTGGGATGGATGCGCCGGTTTATGACTATGTCATGAAGCAACCCGAAACCCAGGCCTTCTACAGCAAGCTCATTGATGTCATTGAGTTCTGCCTGCCAGGTTACAAGAAGGAAGGCAAATCCAGTGTGACCATCGCCATTGGTTGTACCGGCGGTAAGCACCGGTCCGTGGCAATTGCTGAGCGGATTGCCAACCACCTTAAGACAGATAATTATGCGGTTAATATTTCCCACCGTGATTATATGAAGAAGAAAGAGACCGTGAACCGGTCATGAGCGAGACCAAATCGCACCGCTATAAGGTAGCAGTCATCGGTGGTGGGACCGGATTGCCTGTTATCTTGCGGGGGCTCAAACGAATTGACGCCGACATTACAGCCGTTGTAACCGTGGCGGATGATGGTGGTAGCTCAGGCGCCATTCGCGACTATATTGATGTCGTCCCTCCGGGCGATATTCGTAACTGTATGGTGGCCTTATCCGATGCCGACGAGCTACTACTGGACGTCTTCCAATATCGTTTTAATACGGATGATGACTTCTTGGCCGGTCACGCCATCGGCAACTTACTGATTGCCGCTTTGAAAGAAATGCGAGGTTCCTTGACCGAGTCCTTAGACATTCTGTCCAACTATATGAAGGTTCAGGGCCAGATTCTGCCGGCAGCGACCGAGCCCCTAGTCTTGCACGCCCTCTTCGAGGACGGGACCATTGCGGTCGGCGAGTCTAAGATTGCCCGTCATCGTAAGAAGATTCAACAAGTCTTAGTGACCACCATGCAAGGGGAGCCAGCCATTCACGCGACACCCCATGTCGTGGAAGCTATTGAACAGGCAGATTTGATTGTTCTGGGGCCAGGTAGCCTCTATTCCAGCATCCTGCCTAATCTTATGATTGAAGAAATCGGTCAGGCCATCAAACGGACCCAGGCGGAAGTCGTCTATATTTGTAACATCATGACCCAGTTAGGGGAGACCGAGCAGTTCTCGGATGCTGACCATGTCCGGGTCTTGCATGAACATTTGGGCCAGGCCTTTATCGATACGGTCCTCGTGAACATTGCCGAGGTGCCTCAGGATTACATTGACAATCAACCTAATGAAGAGTACCTACTTCAAGTCCGCCATGACTTTGAAGGCATGCGAAAATTGGGTTGCCGCGTCATTTCCAATAGCTTCCTCAGCATGAAAAATGGCGGTGCTTACCATGACACCGAATTAGTGGTGGAAGAACTCCGCCATCTCATGGAAACAATTAAACTTAACCGTCGCCTCAAACATCAGGCGACACAAGTCTAAGGGCTCGCACACTTTAAGTCCAAGCAGAAAGGAGGGTTCTCATGACCTTCGCATCAGAAGTTAAGAAGGAATGTACCCTCTTAGAGGTCCACAAGGAACACGCTAAGGCGGAGCTTGCGGCCCTGATTCGGATGAATGGAGCAGTCAGCCTCTACCAACAGAAGTTTATCCTCAATGTTCAGAGCGAAAATGCGGCCATTGCCCGCCGCCTCTACAGCCTACTCAAGCAGTTCTATCACACTGAGAGTGAGCTCATGGTTAGACGTAAGATGAAGCTTAAGAAGAATAATGTCTATATCGTCCGTTGCCGCCAGAATGTGCGGGATATCTTGGAGGATTTAGGCATCTTCGACGGACTCATGATTAACCATCATATCGCGCCTGACATTATGAATAATGAGCAGAAGGAGCGGTCCTATCTGCGGGGTGCCTTCCTAGCAGCTGGTTCCGTCAACAATCCGGAAAATAGTCGCTATCACTTGGAAATTTATTCCAACTACGAGGAGCACAATGAAGACATCTGCAAGATGATGAATCATTTCCACCTCAACGCTCGGACCATCGTCCGTCGCAATGGCTATATCACCTACCTTAAGGAAGCAGAAAAAATCGCTGAGTTCCTGGCTATTATCGGTGCCAACCGGGCTATGTTGCGCTTCGAAGACATTCGGATTGTCCGTGACATGCGTAACTCCGTTAACCGACTGGTCAACTGTGAGACGGCCAACCTCAACAAGCAAATCGATGCCTCACAACGGCAGATAGAAGCTATTCGTTACCTAGCCGACACGCGGGGACTAGATAGCTTACCTGATAAGTTGCGAATTATGGCGGAGTTCCGTCTGGATCATCCCGACCTCAGTTTGGGTGAGTTAGGCCAATTAATTCCTGGTGGTCCCATTTCCAAGTCGGGTGTCAACCACCGGCTCCGCAAGTTAGTGGAACTAGCGGAAAGTCATGCTCTATAGAAATCTACCCCTATCCTAGCGATAGGGGCTTTTCTTTTGCGGCCTAGCTGAGGCTAGTCTATTTTTATATATAAAATCCTATATATGCCCTTTGCAAGGCAAGTCCGCTAAATCTACGCTAGTTTGTAAGCAGCATAAAATTTCAACCTTTTATCTCCGAAACCAGTAAAAAACCTGGTCCCAAAGCCTATATATCTATGAAAGGCAAATTATTTTCTGGAGGAATACCTATGAATCAATTGTTGCTTGTTGGACGTTTGACTCGTCCTGTTGAAGACCGCCAGGTAGGCGACCATCGGGTGGTCAATAATTGCCTAGCCGTCTCCCGCCGCCATCGTGACCGCAATGGCGACTTGCAGACCGACTTTATTCCCATTGTGGCCTGGGACTATCTAGCTGACCTCTTAGTCAAATACGCCCAAAAAGGCCACCGAATTGGGGTGGTAGGGCGGATGGAATCCCGTCACTACACCAATAATCAAGACCAAAAAGTCTACATCCTGGAATGTCATGTCCAAGATATTACCCTGCTTGAGAGTAAGAATGGCAGTGCCGGCAAGGCTAGTGGCCAGAATCATAGCACCCCTAAGGGCCAGGAAGACTACGATACCATCCGGCGCCAGTATGAAGTGCCTAGCCAAGAACAATTGGATATGCGCCAGCTAGCGGGTTTTAAAGCTTAAGACCTCAGACCAAGCCAATCTTTATGACAATTTTGCGACTAGGTAAGCTCTACCATTACATTTGCTAACTTTTGGTATATAATAGGAGTGAAACCAAGAGTTAGGAGGTCGTCGAATGAACGTATTAATGATTGAAGATAACGAATCTGTCTGCGAAATGATGTCCATGTTTTTCGAGAAGGAGCAATTCCAAGGCCACTTCTACCATGATGGCTTAGAAGGGTACAACGCCTATGCGGAGTCTCCAAGTAAGTGGGACATTGTCTTGCTAGACATTAACTTGCCGTCTATGGATGGCATCACCATTTGCCGGAATATCCGCAAAATTTCTAAGGAAACACCGATTATTATGCTGACTGCTCAAGATTCAGAGAGTGACCAAGTCATTGGCTTGGAAATGGGGGCTGACGATTACGTCACCAAGCCTTTTAGCCCCTTGACCTTGATGGCTCGCATGAAGGCCCTCTACCGTCGTAGTCAAATTCCTGGTACTGACCACAGTCAAACTCAGGAAGAAGAAGGCTTCGATGTAGTGACCAAGAGCGTCAAAATCAATACCGTAACGCGGGAAGCCTACTATAATAACCAGTTGATTGAGAACTTGACGCCTAAGGAGTTTGATTTGTTGCTGACCTTTGTGCGCTCGCCTAAGCGGGTCTTCAACCGCGAGCAGTTGCTCAAGCAACTCTGGGAAGACCCATTCTATGGCGACGAGCGGACAGTCGATGCCCACATTAAGAAATTACGGCAGAAGATTGAAGTGGTCGGTCCGCAAATTATTCAGACTGTCTGGGGCGTCGGCTACAAGTACGAAGATCCAGGTGATCATTAATGCGATTTAGATTTCTCTGGCAATTAATTGCCGGATTTCTGCTGGTCATGCTAGTGACCTTGGCCCTATCGGCCTCACGGATTAGCAACTATATGAATCAGCAAATCCACAGTGAAGTCGAGACGCGCCTACTGAATTATGGTAGCAACATTGTCAGCAATAACTTTTCCCGTGAGGATATTAAGAAAGTAGACCAACTGCTGGCTTCGGACAATATCTCCATTCAGGTCTACCTGGCCAATGGGAGCATTATCTACCCAACCTACCGCCAGGAGTACCGGGCTAATCTGACAGATAGCGAGTTGCGGGCCATTCGCCAAGGGCAGAACCTGCCTTTGCGTGTGACCTATCGCCCAGACCAAGGGAAAATCACGCGTCTAGCCACCGTCTATCTGCCGCTCAACCGCCAGGCTAGCGACAGTGCCCAATTTCCGGCCGGCTTTATCAGCCTGAGTGAGCCAATCGAGAACCTGGAGACTCGTCAGCAAGAAGTCTACAACAATATTATCTTCTCCTTCGGGATTGCAACCGCCATTGGTTTGGGAATCAGTGTGGCCTATGCCCTCTTCCAGACTCGTAAGATTCGGCGCTTGCAACAAGCCACTCGTCAGATTACAGCGGGTAACTATGATGTCCAGCTTGATATTAGTAATAAGAGCCGGGACGAGTTTGGTGACTTGGCCCATGATTTCCAAGTCATGACGGATTCCTTGGCAAAATCTCGCGAAGAGATTAAGCGCCAAGAAACCTTAAGACGCCAATTCATGATGGATGCGGCTCATGAGATGCGGACGCCACTGACCACTATGAGTGGGGTAATCGAAGGGCTCCAGTACGATATTTTCCCTGAGCCCCAACGCAAACGTAGTTTAGAAATGCTAGCCACCGAGACTCAACGTCTCATTCGTCTGGTTAACGAGAACCTGGACTACGAGAAAATTCGGACCAACCAGATTAGCCTTAACAAGCAGACGCTCAAGGCCTATGATTTGCTCTGTCAGATTCGGACCCAGCTAACCGCTAAGGCCCAAGAAAAGGGCGACCGCATAGTACTGGATGCGCCTGAGGATCTTCTGATTTACGGGGACCGAGACCGCTTGGTTCAGATTATCATTAACCTGGTGACCAATGCCATCCAGTTCTCAGAGAATAGTGACATCACCCTCTGGGGTCGCCAAGATGGCAACTTTACCGAGATCCGTATTATGGACCAGGGGATTGGGATTGATGCCAAGCAAATTGAAGACATCTGGGAGCGATTCTATAAGGTGGACATTTCCCGTAAGAATACCAAGTTCGGTGAATCCGGGATTGGTTTAGCAGTCGTTAAGTCCCTAGTCGAAGCCCACGGCGGCACCATTCGGGTCGAAAGTGAGCTAGGTCAGGGTTCGACCTTCATTATTCGCCTACCGCTAGAAGCAGCGGAATCTGGAGACCAGGACCAGGCCCAAGAGGCCACACCAAACAAAAGCAAAAAGAATCTGGGGACTTTCCTAATTGGCAACAAGAAGGCCAAGTCAGAAGACAAATAAGTCCCCACAGAAAGGAAGCCTGTCGTGACTAAGACTATCGTCTATTTGGCCCACCCTGATGTGGCCGGCTCTAGCAGCCAACAATTTTTACAACAATCAGGTTTGGCCTTGACGGAGGTCAGCTATGTCGATTTGCAGGCAGAATATGAGGCCAATGGCCAGCACTTCGATGCCAGTGTGGAATTGGCACGTCTGACTCGCTATGACCGGGTGATTTTCCAGTTCCAACTCTACTGGTACCAGGCGCCAGCCATCCTCAAAATCTGGCTGGATAGCGTCTTCGATATGTCCAAGGCCATGCAGGCTGCCATGCCCCGTCTCGCTCAGATGGAGATGGGCTTGGTGGTCATCGCAGGTGTTAAGGCTAGCCGCTATCAAGTCGGGGGCCGGGAAGGCTTTAGCCTGTCTTCGCTCTTGTCGCCTTATTATGCCTGGGCCAAGCATTTTGGTTTAGCGCCCTTGGCTTATTTTCCGGTTCATCAGTTCTACTACCTGACCGAGCCACAGAAGAAGCAGCTGCTAGTTCACTACGCCTGCTATCTTGAGACGGGCAAGGTGGATGACTTCGATGCCTTGCAGACCTTTGTCTTGAATCGACTAGCCGACTTGGACTTGTCCCTGTCGCTTGAAAGCCAGGCTGTCTATGACCAGTTCCGTGAGGACTTGAGTCAAAATCGAGATGAAATCCAGGAGCTGCAGGCCCTGAATAAGGAGGGTTAGCTTCTTATGAATCCCTATCAAGACTATATCCAGGACTGGCAGGCACAGGCTCCTGACTATCCCAGTCAAGCCTTGCTGCAAGTCGCTAGCGACCTCTACCAGCGACAAGAAGACCGTCTGCGCCAGCTAGAAGGCCAGTTAGACGGCAGCATGTGGAGTCCTAAGGACTGGCAAAATTAAGTTAAGATCCAGCCCCGCCCCCTGACGAAAAGGAGGCGGGGCTTTTGCTATTCTCCTAAGCGTCAGGCGACCGAGTGCTGACCTGATCACAAGTTGTCGCTTCTGACCTGAGAACCTTTCCCCAAGACTTGCGACAGGGGGGCTTTTGGTGGTATGATGGACTGTGGCACAAAATGCAATGAAGGAGACAGACAACATGACACAGCAAATCACGACCCAGGTAAGATTTTGGGGAGGACTTGATACCATAGGTGGTAATATTGTCAGTCTAGAAGCGGGTAACTACCGTATTCTGACAGATTTTGGCGCCTTATTCGGAGCAAGCTTGGATGAATTGAAGCAAGTCGACTTGACCCCAAGCCTGCTAGAAAAGGGGCACCTGCCGGCCATTGACGGCCTCTACACCCGCCAACAACTAGGCGCAAGTGACCTAGCAAGCTATGAGGAGACTGATATTAAGACCATCGTCTGCCTATCGCACCTCCATCTAGACCATATTGGGGGTTTCGGTCAGTTACCTGAGGACTTACCCATCTATGCCCTAGAAGACAGTGTTTCCTTCTACCAACGTCTAGCAAGCGACGGCTTGTTGCCTGACTTCAAGGTTAATTGGCAAGCCGTTCAATCAGAGGCGCCTTTCCAATTTGGGCCTTTCACCATTGAGTTTGTGGCCAGCGACCATGATACCATTGGGGCAGCTAGCATCTTCATCACTGGGCCAGATCTTAAGGTGGTTAACTCTGGTGACTTCCGTTTAACTGGTTTCCATCCAGAACGCGTCTTACACTGGGCGCAAAAAGCCCGGGACTTCCAGCCTGACCTCTTCCTAGTTGAAGGGACGACCTTCAGCTTTGACCCAGGGTCACGCGATGATCGGATGCAACTGCCAGAGGACTTGGCTGCTCGCGTAGCTTCAATTTCAGCAGGCAACGAAGCCAAGTTCCTCAAGGACTTTACCCAAGTAGTTGAGCAAGCTGGCAATCAGTTAGTGGCGCTTAACGTCTATCCACAAAATATTGAACGTCTAGTCTATATGGCGCAAGCGCTCAATCGTGCAGGACGGACTCTGGTCTTAGAGCCTAACTACTACCGTCTCTTGCGGCCTTACATGGCACCAGAGGCAGCCTTGGCAACCATCAACTGGGACGGCGACAGCAAGCTGCCAGTTCAAGATGTCTTGACCTGGGACCAAGTGCAGGCAGCACCTGCTCAATACGCTGTCCAAGTCGACTATGAACAACACCATGATTATATCTTCAGCCTATCGGAAGGTATCTACATTCACTCCAACGGGGTGCCGTTAGGAGCTTATGATGTGCGTTATCAACCTTGGTTGGAAGGCATCGTCAAAGCAGGCTGGCAATTCTATCATGGCCATGTATCTGGCCACGCCTCTACCCAAGACCTCTGCTTGGTTAACTATGTGGTAGGCGCTAAGCTGGTTGTGCCATGGCACAGCTTTAAGCCAGAACGTTATGCGGAAGCCTTAGTCGATTTAGGGCTGACCCCATGGTTACCAAGTCTAGAGACGACTTACTCTGCTGAACAGATTAAGAGCCTAGCTGACTAAAAAAGCTTTTATTAGAATAGCATGAAAAACGCAGAAATTGAGGGAAATATGATGCGATTTATGCTATAATTTACGCTAGAGCTGTAAGCTCCCTAGCACTTATTAAGACTGATAAAAATGAGGAGAATCAACGTGCAAGTTAGATTTGAAGACGTGACCATGCAGTTCGAACAGAAGACTGTTTTGGACCGGATTAATTTTACATTGCCTAGCCAGCAACTTATTTCCTTCTTAGGACCTTCTGGCTGTGGTAAATCTACAACATTATACTTAATTTCAGGGTTACTGAACGCAACATCAGGTAAGATTTTCTTCGACGATAAAGATGTAACTAAATTAGACCCAGTTAAGCGTCGGGTAGGCTTAGTCTTCCAATCCTATGCCCTCTATCCACACTTGACGGTCTTGGAAAACATCATGTTCCCGCTCAAAATGGAAAAAATGCCAAAAGCTGAGCGCCGCGAACGTGCCATCGAAATGGCAAAATTAACGCAAATTCAAGACCAGTTAGATAAGTACCCACGCCAGTTGTCAGGGGGACAACAGCAACGGGTGGCCATCAGCCGGGCTATGGCTAAATCACCTTCCATCCTACTTATGGACGAGCCTTTATCTAACTTAGACGCTCGCCTGCGGATTGAGATGCGTGAAGAAATTCGCCGAATCCAACAAGAGACAGGGGTTACCACCGTCTTCGTTACCCACGACCAAGAAGAAGCTTTGTCTATCGCGGACAGCGTCATGGTCTTGGAAAAAGGCGAGATTCAACAAGTAGCGGACCCAGTCAGCCTCTACCAAACACCTAGCAACCTCTTCGTGGCTCGCTTCATCGGGTCACCAATCATCAACACCTTTGCTAAGGGCTCTGCAGCCCTTAACCCTAACAATGCCTTCTCAGAATTGAACTGGGCGACCATCGGGGTTCGTTCCGAGCACTTCCGTCCTGGGACAGCCGATAACTACCTAGTCCGCGGGAAAGTAGTCCGTGTGGAAGCAGTAGGTAAGGATATTACCGTTCACTTGGAATGGGAAGGCGACCGCTTCGTGGTTTCCAACTTAGAAGGTGACTTAGAAGTAGACCAAGAAATCTACTTGCAAGTACCAGCTGAACGCCTACTCTTCTTCCAAGAAGACCAACGTCGCATTCTGTCAGAAAGCGAGCGTGAGGGCTAGATGAACCGCAAACCTACTCTCAAGAGTAGCCTCCAGGCCCTACTCTATTTAGCGCCGGCCTTGGTGTTCATGACAACCTTCACCATTATTCCGATTATCCGCTCCTTCATGATGAGTTTCTATGAGAACTACAAGTTGCGGAATATTACTAAGAACAAGCCAGTGGTCTGGTCTCTGGATAACTTCCAGAAGATTCTGGCGGACCAAAAGTTCTACCTAGCGCTACAAAATACGGCAACCTACGTTTTCTGGGTGGTACTCTGTTCCATCACAATTTCCGTAACGGTTGCGGTCTTACTCAATCAGATTCCAGTCCTCAAAGGCCTCTTCCGAACCGCCTACTTCTTGCCATTCGTTACCTCAACGGTGGCTATCTCTGTGGTTTGGTCTTGGCTCTATCACTCAGAGTACGGGCTACTCAACTACCTCTTAGGTTTAGTAGGGATTGACCGTATCAACTGGCTCAATGATCCTAAGACAGCCATGACGGCCGTCATTATCATGGCCATCTGGAAGAGCCTGGGCTTCAATATCCTGCTGACCCTGGTCGGCTTGGGTAACATCAACGAGACCTACTACAAGGCAGCTCAAGTTGATGGGGCCAATGCTTGGAAGAGATTCACCAACATTACGCTACCGCTCTTGCGGCCAACCCTCTTCCTCTTGTCAACTGTCGGCATTATCAATGGTTTCAAGGTCTTCGATGAAGTCTTCGCCCTCTTCAATGGACGCCCTGGACCAGGTGGCTCAGCCATGACGGTTGTCTACTATCTCTTCGATCAGTTCTATGTTCAATATAACTACGGGATGGCAGCTGCGACCGGGATTATCCTCTTCGCCATTGTCCTTATTATTACCGTCTTCCAGAACATGGGCAACAAATACTTCGAGAAGCGGGGAGGTTAAGACATGGCACGCACAAAACGTATTCAAACCATTCTGCTCTATGTCATCTTGACCTTGGGCGCGCTGGTCATGATTCTGCCATTCTACTGGATGGTGGCGACCAGTTTGAAGTCAGGGCCCGAAGCAATCTCCGTACCGCCAACTTGGCTACCACGGAACTGGCTCTTCTCTAACTATGGCCAAGCCCTGGAGAAAGCCCCATTCGGCCGCTACTTCCTTAACTCGGTCTTTGTTACAACTGTGACGACCGCCGGGGAACTCTTCACCTCAATCCTGGCAGCTTATGCCTTCGCTAAGCTCAAATTCTGGGGTAAAGACATCCTCTTCCTACTCTTATTGGCAACCATGATGGTGCCAGGGGAATTGATGACCATTCCAAACTTCGTAACCTTGTCAAGTTGGAAATTAGTCAACACCTACTGGGCCTTGATTATTCCTTGGTTCGCCTCTGTCTTCTCGGTCTTCACCTTGAAGCAAAACATTCAGACGATTCCAGACGAGCTCTACTATGCTGCCAAGACGGATGGTGCCAGCGACTGGCAATTCCTCTGGGAAATGGTTGTGCCGCTGTCTAAATCGTCCATTATCGCCGTGATGATTCTCAAGGTCATCGGTTCGTGGAACTCCTTCCTCTGGCCAATGATCGTCACCAACTCGGCACCTGACTTACGGACTTTACCTGTTGGACTTCAAGCCTTTACCACTGAAGCCGGCACCCAATTCGAACTCTTGATGGCGGCGTCGACCCTGGTAATCTTGCCAATGGTGATTATTTACTTATTGTTGCAGAAATACATTATTCAAGGTATTTCACGTTCTGGCTTGAAGGGCTAGCCCCTCAATGCTTTCCTATTAACTATTTGGAGGTAACATCTAGTGAAAAAAATCAAAGTGCTTTTCGCATTATTACTCTCAGTAGTCTTAGCATTCAGTGCTTACGCACCATCTGCTCACGCTGCTGACAAGGTTAAAGTAACTTTCTGGCATGCAATGAACGGTCCTCACGCTGAGGAATTAACCCGACTCGTTAAGGCCTTCAACGAATCTCAAGACAAGTATGAAGTTGAAGAAACTAGCCAAGGGAACTACAAAGCCCTACAACAAGGGGTAATGGCAGCGGCTGCTTCTGGCGACCTACCAACCATGACCCAATTAACTGCCTCTAGCTTCTCTGGCTTCAAGTCAGAAGGCCTCTTAGCTCCATTAGATGAGTTCTTAACTGCTGACAATGGCTTCACTGAAGAACTTAAGAAGGACATCTACCCAGGTTTCTTGAAGGGCGTAACCGTTGAAGACAAAGTTTATGCGATTCCATTCGCTAAATCTGTGCGTCTCATGTTCGTTAACCAAGACATGCTTAAACAAGCAGGTAAAGAAGTACCTAAGACTTGGGCTGAAGTCAAAGAATTAGCAGCTGCCCTCAAAGAAAAAGGCATTGATAAGCCAGCCTTAGGTTTGGAAAATGGTCTATCTATCGAAGTGGAAACTATGGCGCGCCAAAACGGCGCAACTTGGGTTTCTGACGACTTGAAGACAGTTGACCTCACTTCTGACAAAGCCATCGAACCTATCCAATTTATCAAAGACATGGTCAAAGACGGTTCAGCACGTTTGGCCGGTGAAGACAAGTACATGTCAGGTCCATTCGCCGCTGGCGGTTCTGCAATCTACATTGGCTCATCTGCGGGCTTACCTTATGTAGTCAAGGGTGTGCAAGAATCAGGTATCAACATTACCACTGCGCCAGTTCCAACTTTCGGTCAAGGCAAGCAAATGACCCTCTTAGCAGGGAACGACTTAGGGGTCTTCGAAGATGCTTCTGATGAAGAAAAAGCAGGGGCTGTAGCCTTCATGTCCTTCCTCCTCAAGGCGGAGAACACTGCAACTTGGGCATCTAAGACTGGTTACCTACCTATCACTAAGTCTGGGACTAGCTCAGAAATCTGGACTAACTATGTCAAAGAAAACCCACTTGTTAAGGCAGCAACTGACGAATTAGAGTACGGCTTTACGGCTCCAATCTATGAAGGTTCTGCTAAAGTCTTCTCTGATTCAGAATTAGCCTTGGAAAACATCGTCGTTAACGATGCGGACATCAAGACTGAAATGAAGAAGTTAGAAGATCTAATCAAGGGCTACTTACACCTATAATCAGCCTGATCAATGCAATAAGTAAATAAGTCAAATGAGAGACTGGGACTTGCTCCTGGTCTCTTTTTTGGCTATATAAGCCCAGCCATTAAGGGAGCCAAGTTATTTAGGATGGTTCAGAGACTTATTATATGTAATAAAACACAAGGCCCCATAGGGTTGGAAGCAATAAAGTATAAATTGTCTAGTCATAAGTTAGACGACAAGAGTCCCGCATTGTTTAGAAATTTAGTGCATTATATAATAAGTATGACTTAGAGCAGACAAACAGACTGTAACAGCTAAGTGACAGGTGGATAAAAGATACGAACGATTCTTAAGCTAAAAAGCATGAACGTAAAGGCTAAAATGTGGAGATGTCTTGAAAAAAAGATGAATAAGGTAGGATTTTTCGATTATATATTTCAATATTGTAACACAAGTGTGGCAAAAGCGAATTTTTATGAAAGGATGCAAAGAATAATCATTATAAATATAAACAAAAAACAAGAAGACGAGGGCGGCTGAATTTAGAGATTTTTTATGGTAACGGGATCAAAGTGATGAAAAACGTAAGAAAATCGTAAAAAAGCTGTGATTTAAGCAACTTAGAATGTATACAATCCTTGCCCTGTGTGGTAAAATAGGGGATAGCTAATAATGCAAATCTATGCTTAAAAGAGCTCAAAAAATTATTTTTTTGAAATTACGGATCTTGCTCCGGCCAAATCCGGCACAAGCATTTGAGCATTGGATAGGGATTCATTGGCAGTAGCGTAACGGCAAAGCCGTATAGGGGGACCTAAGCTGCGTAATAATAAGTAGACCATGCTGAGCATGGCGAGCACTGAAACAATAATAGGGGGGCGAGTTATCGTTTAGGTTAGCGCAAGCTAAGCAATCTGTTTATTATGATCAAGACCGTTTGAAACGTGATACGGCGTTCGCGGTTCAAATGGGCGGCAAGCGTCGCCAGGCACTATAGCCGGGAGATACTTGTCAAAGTTCTCTATTCAATAGAAGGAAATACAATTTTACAAGTCAGGAGAGATACACAATGACCCAAGATTTGAAGAAAAAGTTATTGAATGTCGTAGCCTTATCGGGCTTAGTCACGGCATCATTCCCAGTTAGCGAAGTTCTTCAGCACCAAGCAACTCCAGCAGTTTATGCGCAAGAAGATCAATCTGCGCCAGATGACGAAGAATTGCCAGATGCAGTAGACCTCGCAGCAATCAAAGAAGCGGAAAAAGTCATCAAAGACATCAAGGATGCATATCAAGCGGCACTTAACGATGGTGAAGATGAAGCTGGTGCTAAGGACGCAGCTCAGTTCGCCAAAGATGAAGGGCAAAAGAAACTCAACCCAATCATCAACAAAACTATCAAGAACAAGAAAGAGCTCCAACGTCTTACTGAATTATATAACAAAGAAGTTGCCAAGCTCTTAGGGGAGACGCCATTGCCTGAGCCATTCCCACAACAAGGTCCTAAGGTTGAAATGAGAGAAGAAACTGAGACCATGGATATCGACTTTGGCTATGAAGTTGTCCAAGATGCAAACTTAGACAAAGGCCAAAAAGAGGTTGTAACGCCAGGTAAGAAAGGTACCCTAACCATCACTTACACCGTGGAATACCGCGATGGTGTTCGCCAGGCTAACACACGAAAAGAGAAGAGTCGTCAACGTACCGTTGAACCTACTAACCAAGTTGAACGCGTGGGGACCCGAGACGTTGTGACGACAGAGAATGTCAAGGAAGTCGAAGATATTCCATTCGAGAAGAAAACCGAAGAAACGGATCAACTCGATAAGGGTAAGACACAACTCAAAACCGAAGGTAAGAAGGGTGTTCTTACTAAAACATATCGTTACAAAGTAATTAATGGCAAGCGTGAAGAAGCGACTAGAGAATTAGTAAGCTCCGAAGTAACGGTTGAGCCTGTGGCAGAAGTTACCTTAGTTGGGACTCGCCCAGTTGTAACGACTCAAGAAATCTCAGAAGAGTCCGAGATTCCATACGGCACTCAAACTCAACAAAATGCCAACTTAGCTAAAGGTGTTAAAAACACCGTTCGTCCAGGGGTCAAAGGTAAGAAGAAAGTAACCTATACCATCACCCTCACTGACGGCGTTCAAACCAACAAAGAAGTGAAGAACACGGAAATCCTTAAGGCAGCAGTTGATGAAATCATCGAAGTAGGGACTAAGGAAGAACCTGTAGTACCAGAACGTACTCGCCGTGAGAATGTCCGCACTGAAACAGTGGCCTTCGATATCGTTAACAAAGATAGCGACCAATTAGACCTAGGTCAAACTCAAATCGAGACTGAAGGGACACCAGGGGTTCGTACTATCACTGAAGAATGGTATGCAGACAAAGACGGCGTTGAAATCCCGGGTACACGCAAAGTGATTGGTGATGCTGTTACCACTCAACCTGTGGCACGTGTTGTTCTACATGGGGTAAAACCAGTAAAACGTACGCGAACTGAAACTAAGGAAGTGGACTTCAAGACCGTTAGAAAAGAAGACCCAACTCTAGCTAAGGGCGAAACTAAGACTGAAACTCAAGGTGTCAAAGGTCAAGAAACCATCACCTATGAATACCTAGAAGGTAAGGATGGCATGGTAGCTGGTTCTGAAAAAGAAGTGAAACGCGAAACCACAGTTCAACCAGTAGATGAAGTAATCTTAGTTGGGACTAAAGAAGAAGCGTCAAGCTCATCAAGCTCAGAATCTTCATCATCAAGCTCCGAAGCGTCAAGCTCATCAAGCTCTGAGTCATCATCATCAAGTTCAGCAGCATCAAGCGCATCAAGTTCTGAGTCATCATCATCAAGTTCAGCAGCATCAAGCGCATCAAGCTCTGAGTCTTCATCATCTAGCTCAATGGCTTCAAGCGAGTCAAGCTCTGAGTCTTCATCATCTAGCTCAATGGCTTCAAGCGAGTCAAGCTCTGAGTCTTCATCATCTAGCTCAATGGCTTCAAGCGCATCAAGCTCTGAGTCTTCATCATCTAGCTCAATGGCTTCAAGCGCATCAAGCTCTGAGTCTTCATCATCTAGCTCAGTGGCTTCAAGCGAGTCAAGCTCTGAGTCTTCATCATCAAGTTCAGCGGCATCAAGCCAATCAAGTTCTGAATCTTCATCATCAAGTTCAGCAGCATCAAATACAACAAGCTCTGAATCTTCATCAAGCACATCAAGCAATGATCCAGGTCAAAATGGTAAGAAACCTGGTAAGAAAGACCAAGGTAAGAAATTACCTAAGACAGGTGAATCTCAAAACGTTACATTCCTCATGGGAATCATGATGATGTTTGCCTCCGCAGTGGTAGCTTTATTCCGCCGCAAACAAAATTAATGTAGCTTCATTAGAACGACGTAGCGATGTTAATTTTGGCTCGTGACCATTAATTAGTGAAAAGTCCTTGTTGATTACGACAAGGACCCCACTAATTTAGATAACATCAAAACGATGTTCTAATATTTAGAAAGAGGGGATATAAATAATGAAGCACAAAGAAAATCTTAGAAAGGGTTTCTCGATACTGTTCGTGTTAATGATGGTCTTATCGGTTTTTCAAGGCCTCATTCAACCAGGGCATGTAGTACATGCGCAGAACAATAACAACGTTCGAGAAATTCAGTCAGGAGATAGTCAGACTACTATTCGTCAGGATGGGTGTGACCTCTTCATCAACAAGACACAAAATACCGAATGGTCCGTACCGCGGAAGCCAATTGACTTGGTTATCTTGCAGGATACATCTGGTTCTTTCAAAAACACCATCGGTGGTGTCCAAAACGCCTTGCGCGAATTGACCACGCCAGTGCCAGCGACTCAATATGATCCAGATCATCCACGTTTGGTCTTCACTGACAACCCTAAGACCACTGACCGTGTCATGGTTGCGACCTTCCAAGGGTTAGATGGGAAAGTGACCTACGACAACTGGGACACTAGCAGTGTTTATGATTCATGGCGTCGTGCCTATCCGGGTTATAACCCTGATAGTAACTTTACAGCTAATCCAGTTTACGAAAAATACGACGGGACTTCCTACCGTGTTTTTAATACTGACTTAACTAACGATCCAGGTAAAATTCAAGGCTTTATCAACAGCATGGTTACCGAAGGTGGTACGCCAACAGTACCAGCCTTGGAAGACATCATGACTCGTTATAGCTCACAAGTTCAAGCCTCCCAAGGTGGGATGGAAAATGGTCGTAAGACAGTCTTCCTTCTGATTACTGACGGGGTCGCCAACGGGAAACGACTTGCCAATGGTAAAGTTGCCATTGAATATAGTGGTGCCCGCATGTATCAATTGATGCGTGACTGGAACTTAACAGAAGACTGGCTCTATATGGAAGCCAGCCAAAATATCTTAGCTCGTGCAGAAGAATTAAAGCGTGCCGGGGAACAACTTAAGGCAGCTGTAGGCCCTGAAGGTTCTGTGGTTATCGGTTTCTGGGAAGATGTAAAAGGCTTCACAGGGAACGGTCAATATGGACGTACTTATAAGGAAGGTTTTGGTCATACTAACGTTAACTTCGGTGACAACCGTTCGGTACAAGAAATCTTCTCTACCACCTTGCGTAGCATGGCCTCACCAGACAAAGTTGTTAACGGGAAGAATGCTACCTTCTATGTTAATGAACAAAATGATATCAATGTCTTCGCTAACAAGGTCCTTGAATCGGTAGGGGCTGCCTTAGTTAAGGAAGACGTAAAAGGTGACTTCACCATCACAGATGGCTACAAGGTTAAGAGTGTTTCCATTAACGGCAAGAAAATTGTAGAAACAGTCACTGACAAAGAAAAAGAAATCCGTGGGACAGTAACGCAAGACGGCAACAAGGTAAAAATCTCTGTTCCGGATGCTGCCTTCAACCCAGGGTCTAACAAATTCGACTATGAATTAGTGCGTACCGAAACTGCGCCACCAACCACTGAAGACGAAGAAGAAGAACCAGGTGACGACTACGCGCCAGGTCAAGTTGAACGTGAAGTTGGTCAATTAGTAGGTAAATTCTCTGTAGGGGAATATAGCACAACAGAAATTGGTTCTAAACAAGCACAAACAGTCAAAGTTAATGACATGTCCTACTGTTACCCATCACTTTCTAAGACCATCACAGATGGCGATGCAAGTAATGACCAAGGCCAAATCGATGACCCAATCATTACCAATAAGAAAGCATATGCGGCTAACTTAGGAACAGTTCACGAGCCATTCGAATATACGGTGACTTACCGTATGAACAACGCGCCGTTGAACTTCAAGAAAAACCCAATCTTAGTTGACCGTGTCAACTACCGTCTCTTAGTACAAGAAGCTTATGTAACTGACATGAATGGTAACCGTCTCAACGACTTCACGATTCGTCAGGTTCAAGAAGCCGACCAAGAGGGCAACATGGGAACCACCGTCATTGCCGACATTCCTAAGAAGCCAGGTATTAAGACTGAGAGCGTCAATGAAGGGGAATGGGGTGGCCACAAGTGGGCACGTTACCAACTCCACATTAAGGCTCGCTTCAACGATCAATATCCATTTGATGTTAACCAGAAGGAATACATTAAGATTCTTCAAGAAAACGATGGTCTTGGGGTCTTGAACCAAGGTCAAATCATGTGGAACGGGGAGTCTAACACTCCTGACTCTGAAGGTACCAACGTTCGTCGTTCTAACAGCGTCTTCGTTGTACCACCAACCGAAACGACTATTACTAAGAAGGTCCGTGGCGCTAGCCAAACGGTAGATCAAGGTGCCGAACACTATGACTTACCATTACGCGACGACGAGTACTACTATGATGTTAAGGTGGCATGGCCAGGTCTTGCTGACAAGTTCTTAGTAGAAGATGAATTAGTACCTGAACTAGAAGTAGTCAAGAGCGGTGCTAAACCACACGGCCATGACATTGAAGTAATGGTTAACGGTAAACCAGTTAAAGCGCTCGAGAAGTTTATCTCAGTCAGCGGCAACAAGGTTACCATGCAAGTAAATAAAGCGGACATCACACGTACCCTCAACAACACCATCAACCGTGCTAACAAGGGTAACTTAGGTCCAGCCGAGATTCATCTTCAAATCAAGGCTAAGATTCGTCAAGATGCTAACCTTGACCGCTTCAAGGATGCTAACGGCGTAGTTAAGATTCCTAACGATGCTAGCGTAACGCT
Source organism: Abiotrophia sp. (assembly GCF_057275535.1). Classification (NCBI taxonomy): domain Bacteria; kingdom Bacillati; phylum Bacillota; class Bacilli; order Lactobacillales; family Aerococcaceae; genus Abiotrophia; species Abiotrophia sp. The sequence continues at coordinate 242,016 of NZ_DBHIRJ010000002.1, read as the reverse complement.
CGATAACAAGGCTCCTAAGAAGTCAGAAGTTGTAACGGTTACTCCAGACGAGCCAGCTGTCGCTAAGAAGATTAACGATACCTTAGACGACCTCTACATCCCATCATGGGAAGAAAACCACTATAACTACAACATCAAGACGACCTTGCCAGGTAACATCCGTGACTACGGTACTTACGTAATTAAGGATGTCCTTGATGAACGTCTAGAACTGCAAGCGGGTCAACAACCTTCTATTAAAGGTGAATTCGCTAAGTACTTCGACGTGGCTTACGATGAAACATCGCGCACCATCACGGCCACTATGAAGTCTGATGCCTTTGGTCAAATCGCAGGCAAGTCTGTAGTTGAATTAGTCATCCCAGCTAAGATTAAGGATGGCGAAACTGCAGCTAAGATTCCTAACACGGCGACAGTGCTTTACAACAAGCAAAATGCAACAGGTGATCCAAAAGAAATCACCACGCCACCTGTTACCGTAACTCCACCACCATCAGGTCCAACCAAGAAGATTAATGGTAACCTCGATGACTTGGTGATCCCAAGTGCAGAAGAAAATGCCTACACTTACAACATCAAGGCTAAATTACCAGGTAACATTGAAAACTACACGCAATGGGGCTTCAAAGATACCTTAGATAACCGCCTTGAACTACAACCTGGCCAATCAGCTCATATTGAAGGACCAAATGCTGATAAGTTCACTGTAACTTACGATGCAGCAACCAACACTGTAACAGCTGAAGTCAAGGCTGGCCAATTCGCTAACTTGACAGCTGGTCAAGAAATCGAATTAGTAATTCCAGCTAAGATTAAGGATGGTATTACTGATAAGAAGATTCCTAACACGGCAACTGTCTACTATAATAATCCTGCAGATGGCGGGGTGCCTCGTGAAACACCACCGACCCCACCGGTAACTGTAACACCACCTCCAACCACTCCAGATATTACTAAGACAGTTAATGACGTAGAGCATTACCAATTAGCAACTCCAGAAGAGCCATTCACCTACAAGATCGACACCAAGGTTCCGTTCAACGCAACTGCCTTCAAGATCACCGACGAACTCAAAGACGTTCTCGAATTTGTAGGGACTGCAACCGCAACAGTTGACGGCCACCAAATCGCGGCTAGCCAAATCACTGTTTCTGGTAAGACTTTAACTGTAACCCTCAACGAACAAGAATTGAAAGACTACCAAGACAAACCAGTCCACGTAGAATTCCAAGCTAAGATTGTTGACGGTGCTAACTTAGAAGCTTACCGCTCTGCTGAAGACGGCACTGAAAAAGTTCCTAACACTGCTAAATTCCAAATCAACGATAACCCTAAACTTGAGAAAGAAACCAAGCCGGTTACCGTAACGCCACCACCATCAACTCCTTCTATTAAGAAGACAGTTAATGACAAGGCGGCAGACCAATTAGCAACTGCAACCACTCCATTTACCTATAAGATTGACACCACTGTTCCACGTAATGCTAAGGCTTTCCGCGTATTGGATACTTTGGAACATGTCTTACAAGTAGACGGCGCAGTAACTGCTAACATTGATGGCACTGAAATTCCATCAAGCCAAATCACAATTGAAGATGTGGAAGTAGACGGCAAGACTCGTCAGAAGATTACTGTAACCTTGACTGAAGAACAAGTATTGAAGAACGCTGAAAAACCAGTTCACGTACAGTTCAACGCTAAGATCAAGGACAATGCAGATCTCTCTGCTTACTCTTCAGCTGCTGACCCTACTGTTAAGGTTCCTAACAAGGCTTCCTTCCAAGTAGACAACAAGCCAGAAGTTGAATCTGATCCAGTCACTGTAACTCCTCCACCATCAACGCCAGCTATCACTAAGACGGTTAATGATGCAAGTCATTACCAATTGCAAGCTGCCGGCGAAGAATTCACCTATAAGATTGATACAACCATCCCACAAAACGCGACAGCCTTCACTGTAACCGACGAACTCAAACCTGTTTTAGACTTCGGTTCTGGCGACGTGATTGCAACCGTAGATGGCGTACAAACTGCTGGTGAAATCACTAAGAATGGTCAAACCTTGACTGTTAAATTCACTCGTGACGAAGCTGTTAAAGCTGGCAAACCAGTTCACGTTGAATTTAAGGCAATCATCCGCGCTAACGCAGACTTAACAGACTACCGTACCGCAGATGACAACACTGAGAAAGTTCCTAACACCGCCAAGTACATCGTTAACGATGATCCGAACATCTTCAAGGAATCAGAACCAGTAACAGTAACGCCACCACCAACAACTCCACCAATCACTAAGACTGTCAATGGTGCAGAACATGCCCAACTCAATGACAAGGCTGAAGAATTCGAATATGTTGTTAAGACTAAGGTTCCACGCAACATCACTGAATTCAAGGTAACTGACCGTCTTGAACCAGTCTTAGAAGTTAAAGGCAATGTAACAGCAACCTTAGATGGCAAGGCAATCGCTGCTGACCAAATCAAGGTTGAAGCTGACGGTGACCGTCAAGTGGTAACTGTAGCCTTAACTCAAGAAGAAGTCTTGAAATCAGCTGAAAAAGAAGTAGTTGTAACCTTCAAAGCTGCTATCAAGGCAGATGCGGACTTGTCTAGCTACACGACCGCAGAAGACGGCACTGAACGCGTGCCTAACAAGGCATCTTATGGTGTCAACATTCCTAACGTTCCAGATGTTGAATCTAACACTGTAACAGTAACTCCTCCGCCAACCAAGCCAGACTTGAAGAAGACTGTTAACGATGCAGAAAGCTATCAATTGAAGGCTGACGGCGAAGAATTCACCTACAAACTCGATACTGAAATGCCACGTAACATTACGGCCATGACAGTAACCGATACTTTAGTAGATGAATTAGACTTCGGTACAGGCGACGTAGTGGCAACAGTCGACGGCGTCCAAACAGCTGGTGAAATCACAAAGACAGGTCAAACCTTGAGCGTGAAATTCACTGCAGAAGAAGTCTTGAAGAACGCTGGTAAGGCAATCCATATCGAATTCAAGGCTAAGATCCGTGAGAACGCGAACTTAGACAAGTACATCGACAAGACAGATGGCCGCACCAAGGTTCCTAACGAAGGTTCTTACCATATTAATGACAACCCTGACTTGAAGGTGAAATCTAAACCTGTAACGGTGACACCACCACCTACAACGCCAGAAATCACTAAGACTGTAAATGACACGACTCACTATGACGTATTAACGCCAGAAGAAGAATTCACTTACAAGGTAGAAACCCTCGTTCCTACAAACGCAACTGAATTTGAAGTGACCGATACAATCGAGCCAGTTCTTCAATTCAGCAGCACTCCAGTTGAAGCAACTGTTGATGGCGAAGCGATCACTAACGTGACAACGGTTGACCGTCTCTTGACTGTGACCTTGTCTCGTGAACAAGTACAAGCTAAAGCTGGTAAGAAGGTAAGCATCACCTTCAAGGCTCGCTTCAAAGAAGGCGTAACCTTAGAAGAATTGAAGCCATACATTTCTCAAACTGATGGCGTAACGCGCGTACCTAACAAGGCAGCTTACCGTATCGACCTCAGCGACCAACCTAACATGCGTAAGGAATCTGAGCCAGTAACGGTAACTCCACCACCAACCCGTCCTGACATCACTAAGAAGGTTAACGACGTTGATGACTACACATTGAATGCAGAAAACGAAGTCTTCACTTACACTGTTGAAACTTCTGTTCCTGAAAATGCCACTGTCTTCAACATCACTGACCAATTAGATCCAGTCTTGCAATTTGAAGGCACACCATCTGCAACTGTAGACGGTACTGCTATCGACGCAAGCCAAATCACGATTCAAGACCAATTGTTGACTGTGAACTTGACTCCTGAACAAGCTGCAATGGCTAAGAAGCCAGTTAAACTCACCTTCCAAGCACGGATTCGTGACAATGCTGACTTACGTAACTACGTAGAAAACGGCGTCATCAAGGTACCTAACAAGGCAACCTACCACATCAACAACAAACCAGAATTCGATAAGGATTCTAACCGTGTAACGGTAACTCCACCGCCAACTGAAACAACAATTGAGAAGAAAGTTGACGGCGCTCACTACAAGAAACTAGATGCGGCTGACCAAGTCTTCAACTACACTGTTGACGTAACGGTTCCTAAGAACGCAACTGCCTTCTATGTAAGTGATACCCTCGTGCCTGAATTACAATTTGACGGCGACGCAACAGCGACCTTGGATGGCAAGGACCTCAGCGCAGACCACATTGTCAAAGATGACACTGCTGGCAAAGTGACGGTAACCTTGACTGAAGAAGAAGCCCTCAACAATGCAGACAAAGTTCTCCACTTGAGCTTCAACGCCAAAGTTCGTCCAGGCGCAGATCTCTCTGGCTACATTGACAACAACGTCATCATGGTTCCTAACACTGCTAAATACAGTGTCAACCATCAACCAGAGAAAGACTCTAACACCGTACATATCACTCCACCACCTTCTCAACCAGACCTCGACAAGAAGGTTAACGGTAAGGTTGATGAGCAATTGGCAACGCCAGAAGCTGAATTCACCTACACCATTGACACAGTAGTACCTACAAACGCTGCTACCTTCACTATTACCGACGAACTCAAGGCTGAGTTGGAATTCGTGGGCGACGCAACAGCTGTTACTGCAACAGTTGGTGGCGAAGCAATCACTGATGTACAAATCAACGGTCAAGTACTGACTGTCAACTTGTCACAAGATCAAGCATCTAAGAAACCTGGCCAAGCTGTCCATGTTGAATTCAAGGCTAAGATCAGACAAGGGGCTAACCTCAGTGCCTACATCGTCAACGGTGAAATTAAGGTGCCTAACACGGCTCAATACTTGATTAACAACGAATTCAAGAAAGAGTCTAGCCCAGTAACCGTAACGCCTCCACCAAGCGAAGAGAAGATTGAGAAGACTGTTAACGATAAGCAAGCAGAAACTCTTGAAACTCAAGAATCACCATTTACTTATAAGATTCAAACTGTTGTTCCAGCTAACGCAACTGCCTTCGCAGTCAGCGACACCTTGGATCCAGTCCTCGAACTTGCGGGTGACGTAAGCACAGTTGAAGCTAAGTTAGGTGACGATGCAATTGATGCAAGTCAAGTAACCTTTGACGCAGCAACCAGCACGCTTAAAGTGGAATTGACCGAAGCCCAAGCAATCAATAACGCTAAGAAAGCTGTAACTGTAACCTTCCAAGCTAAGCTTAAGGCAGGTTTGACCCCAGCTCAATTAGCTCCATACATTGATGCAACTGATGGCGTAACTCGTGTGCCTAACAAGGCGCGTTACAGCGTCAACCATCGTCCAGATGTTGAGTCTAACACTGTAACAGTTACCCCACCACCAAGCACACCAGATATCGAGAAGAAAGTTAACAACGACTTTAGCGCTAACTTAGCAACACGCGAAGAGTCCTTCACTTACACTCTCGAAACTCAGGTACCAAACAATGCCTACATGTTCGAAATCGGCGATACCCTCGAACCAGTATTGGAATTCGATGGCACTGCTACAGTTGAATTGGATGGTAAAGATGTAACTAGCGAAGCAAGTGTCGAAACAGTTGACGCTAAGAAGACTGTTGGTTCTGAAGAACAAGATACTAAACGCTTAGTAGTGAAATTAACCCAAGACCAAGTAACTAAGAACCCAGGCAAGAGCGTGAAAGTAACCTTCAAGGCTAAGATCAAAGCTGGTGCGAGCCTTGCTGCCTACATTACTAATGATGGCGTCAAGATTCCTAACAAGGCCAACTACATGATCAACAACAATCCTGACATCACTAAGGATTCTAATGAAGTACCAGTAACGCCACCACCAACCACCCCAGATATTTCTAAGAAAGTAAATGGCCAAGCTCATGTAGACTTAGGTGCTCGTGACGAAGAATTTACTTACACCATTGAAACTACTGTTCCAGAGAACGCAACTGCCTTCGGTATTACTGATACCTTGGTAGACGCTCTAGAATTCGTAGGCGATGCTTCCTCTGTCACTGCAACAGTAGACGGCGAAACCATCACCAATGTGAAGATTGAAGGGCAAAAACTGTCTGTTGACTTAGACAAGCAACAAGTATTGAACAAGTTTGGCAAGGCAGTCAAGGTTGAATTCAAGGCTAAGATTAAAGCCGATGCAGACTTGACACCACACATTACTGCTGATGGCGTCAAAGTTCCTAACAAAGCAGGCTACGATATCAACAATGATCCAAAACTTCATAAAGATACCGAACCTGTAACGGTAACACCACCACCAACCACTCCGGACATCGAGAAGAAGGTTAACAACAAGCTTGAAGAACTCCTCGGCAAACGTGACGAAGTCTTCACTTACACCCTCGACACAACTGTACCGGATAACGCGATTGCCTTCACAGTAACCGATAAATTGGATGCTGCACTTGAATTTGCAGGTAATGCATCTAGCGTTAAGGCAACTGTTGATAATCAAGCAATCACTGATGTGAAGATTGAAGGCGACCTCTTGACCGTCAACTTGACGCAAGAACAAGCAGTCAAACTCCACGGTAAACCAGTACACATTGAATTCACTGCTAAGATTAAGGCAGATGCTAACTTGAACGTGAGTCCTTACCTGACCGAAGATGGCGTCAAGGTGCCGAACAAGGCTCAATACACAGTTAACAACAACCCTAACATCAGCAAAGAATCTAACGTTGTACCAGTAACACCACCACCAACCACGCCTGATATTGAGAAGAAGGTTAACGGCCAAGTCCACGCTGACCTAGCTAAGAGCGACGAAGTCTTCACCTACACAATCAATACCACTGTTCCAGAGAACGCTACTGTCTTCGGTATCACCGATACCTTGGTAGACGCCCTCGAATTCGTAGGCGACGCAAGCAGCGTAACCGCAACAGTAGACGGCGAAGCCATTACCGACGTGAAGATTGAAGGTCAAACCTTGAAAGTCAACTTGGCTAAGACTCAAGTTGTCAACAAGTTCGGTAAGGCTGTCACAGTAGAATTCAAGGCTAAGATTAAGGCCGATGCAGACTTAACACCGCACATCACTGCTGATGGTGTCCGCGTACCTAACCGTGCGTCTTACGACATCGACAATAATCCTAAGATTCATAAGGATTCTGAACCTGTAACAGTAACACCACCACCAACCACTCCGGACATCGAGAAGAAGGTTAACAACGCCTATGAAGCAATGCTTGCTTCCCATGACGAAACCTTCACCTACACCATCGATACCACTGTACCAATGAACGCGACTGCCTTCACGGTAACCGATACCTTGGTAGATGTACTCGAATTCGTAGACACGCCAACTGCAACAGTAGATGGCCAAGCAATTACCGATGTTCAAACAAGCGGTCAAACCTTAACTGTCAACTTGTCTAAGGAACAAGCAATTAACCTCCACGGCAAGCCAGTTAACGTAACCTTCAAGGCTAAGATTAAGGCGGGGGCTAACCTCAACCCTTACATCGTTGGCAATGCAGGTGAACCAGGCAACATTAAGATCCCTAACAAGGCTTCTTACATGATCAACAACGATCCAAACATCCGCAAGGATTCTAACGAAGTGCCTGTAACACCACCACCAACCACTCCTGATCTAGAGAAGAAAGTCAACGACGCAGATTCTGCTTACTTGACGGCTAAGGAAGAAGTCTTCACTTACTCCTTAGACACAGTTGTTCCAACTGCTGCTACTGCCTTCGCAGTCCTCGATAAGTTAGAACCAGTCCTTGAATTTGTAGACAAAGATCAAGTAGTTGCAACACTTAACGGTCAAGTCTTAGACAATAGCCACATCACGATTATGGGTCAAACCATCCGTGTTGCCTTGACTCAAGAAGAAGTGACCTCAAATGCTGGTAAGCCAGTACACATTGAATTCAAAGCCAAGATTAAAGAAGATGCTGATTTGACACCTTACATGACCGGTCAAGAAGACCCTCGTGTACCGAACAAGGCTCAATACATCATCAACAATAATCCTGACTTAGTGAAGGATTCTAACGAAGTACCGGTTGTACCACCAACCAAGCCAGATGAACCAAACATCACTAAGGCTGTCAACGACCAAGACGCTTACCAATTGAAAGCTGTCAACGAAGAATTCACTTACACGATTACAACAGCTGTTCCTACGAACGCTCATGCCTTCAACGTAAGTGATACCCTCGAACCAGTATTGGAATTCGTTGGTCAAGCAGAAGTATCTGCTAACTTCGCGCCTCTTGCAGACACTGATTACCAAGTTGTCCAAGATGGTCAATACCTCTTCGTTCAATTTAGTAAGGAATTCGTGAAGGCTAACGCCAACGCACCAATCCAAATTAAGTTCAAAGCGAAGATCCGTGACGGTGCAGACCTCACTCCATATAACACAAGCGGCACTCCAAGTGTACCGAACAAGGCAAGCTACATGATTAACAACGATCCTAAGCTTCAAAAAGATTCCAACATCGTTCCGGTTACACCTCCAGGCCCTCCAACCACACCTCCAGGTCAGAAGGAAATTTACACCGAGTCAGGTACAACTCCTGATGCGGATAACAGACTTGAACTTCAATCAGAAAACGAAGTATTCCGTTATGAAGTCAAGGCTAAGCAAGATTTCATTCCTGCTAACTCCTTCCATAAACAAATGAAGATCACGGACGTACTTGAATCCGTATTAGGTGTTCAACGTACAAGCATCAAGATCGACAGCGAGAAGGTTGATATGGACCAAGCTCTCCCTGAACTCAAAGAACTCAAAGACAAGTTGGAAGACAACGAGAAGAAACTCAAGAAACTGAAAGGTGAAGATGCCGCATCTTCTAGCGAATCATCTTCAGCAGCTCCAGTTGCTTCAGAGCCTACCGTTGATCCAGCACTTCAAAATGCACGTGTAGCAGAACTTGAAGGTCAATTAGCTGCTGCTCAAGCAACAGCTCAAGAAAAAGCGCAAGCTCTTGCTGGCTTGAACGAACAATTAGCTGCAACTCCTGAAGATCAAGCAGAAGTTCGTGCTAACTTACAAGCTCAAGTAGAAGCAGCATCTGCTGCTCAAGCAGAAGCTAATGCCGCTGTTCAAAGCTTGACCGCTCAACTCGAATCTGCTCGTGCTGCTGCCCAAGCAGTAGCAAGCTCTAACTCTGTGATCACGAGTCAATTGACTCCAGAAGGTCAAGAAGAGACTCCAGAGCAAATTGCTGAACGCGTCAAAGGGTTCGAAAAACTCATCAAAGAACTCAAAGAGCAAATCAAAGAGTACGAAGATGGGAAAGACTCACTTGATGCAGAGAAAGGTAAGAAATATCAAGCAATCAAGGACTTCAACGAAGCAATCGAAAACCGTAACAAAGTTACTGGCGAATTGACCGATGAGTCTATTGCTAAGTTAGGTGAACTCAAAGTAGTAGGTAACCAAGTAACCTTCGAAATCACCAACGAGTATGTCTTGAAACTCCTAGAAGGTCGCAACATCCGTCTTGTAATCTACGCAACGATTACTGACATTGATCGCGCACGTAAGGAATACTTAGCTGATCCGAACAACGGCTATGTACCTAACAAAGCGACTGTAGAGTTTGACCACACACCTGAAGTAACCAACATTGTGTATGTCAAACCTTACACACCACCAACCCCACCACAAACACCACCAACTCCACCAACCATCTCAATTCCACCAGCTAACCCTGGTCCAGAATTGCCAGCAACTGGTGAAGTTACCAACCTCGGTGCGATCCTCGCAGGGTTCCTCATGACCCTTGCAGGTGGGTACCTGACCTTCAGAAAGCGTCAAGACGCCTAATCTGACATGAGTCCTAAACAAGCCTCCCCTAGGGGAGGCTTGTTTTTGTCTATATAAAGGTCGGGCACCTTGCGAGCAGGGGGTGGGAGTGGTATAATGGGGGCATAAAAAAAAGAAGGAGGAAATACTATGGTTGGAATCGTGATGAATGCTAGAATACGTGTGAAAGACAAACAAGAATTCAGCTCGTTGAACAAGCTGCTTTCCTCTGCAAATGAGAAAATCAATATAGAGGAAGCCGTTCGTGGAAAGGACAGCAAAGGAATCTCGATTAATCGAGATATTGCTAAGGCCCAGGGATGGAAAAACTAGACTTAGTCCCTATAGGGTCCGCACTAATTAGTGCAAGTGATTTAGAGGCCTTTGACTGCGGAAACCCCATGATTGACCAATACTTAGTACAACAAGCAAATGTTTTTGATGAAGAAAATCGAGCTAAAACCTTTTTGCTATTGACTCATCAAGGCATAGTAGGTTATTATACCTTAATTGTTGGGTGCTTAGAAGTTGAGGATATTCAGAACTAGGTGCTTTTGAAGAAGCCATATGTCAACCTAGCTTACTTCGCTATCAATGCCCCATATCAAAAGCAAGGCTATGGCAGACTACTAATGGGTGAAGTTTTTCAGAGCGCAGCAGTTATAGGTTCTTACGCAGGAGCAGAGCTCATCTATATTGAGTCCACCGATGAGAGTGTCCCCTTTTATGAGCTTCTTGGCTATCAGTTGTTGCATCCTTTGCGAAGGCCAGAAAATTTCACTGTAGATACCTCAACCATTGAGTTCCCGATGAGCATAACCTTGAAGACTTTACATAGAAATGGCTATTATGGCTATCTTCAAAACTTTGTTGGAAGATCATTTGGGGAAGAGTTAAAATTATAAAAAAAGTAAGACCTGCCCATATTTGTTGGACGGGTCTTACTTTTTAGCCATAGATCCTGTGTCCCTTCCTTAACAAGTTTGCCATTCCTACTGTCAGGGGCCTACAATTATGTTATAATAGAAGTAATTTGAAGAAATAGAAAGGGGCACTCATTCGTGACCACGCAAAAACCTACCTATTATATTACAACGCCGATCTACTACCCAAGTGGTAAGTTACATATCGGTAACTCCTACTCTACCCTAGCCTGTGACGCTATGACGCGTTATAAGCGTCTACAAGGCTTCGATGCTTTCTTCCTAACTGGGACCGATGAGCACGGTCAGAAGATTGAACGGACAGCTGAGGGACTAGGAGTAAGTCCTAAGCAATATGTCGACGAGATGGCCGACATCATTAAGAAGCTTTGGGATCTATTAGATATCGACTATTCACACTTTATCCGGACTACAGATGACTACCATGAGAAGGCTGTGCAAGATGCCTTTGAGCAACTCCTAGCCCAAGATGACATCTATCTAGGCGAGTATAGCGGATGGTATTCCGTCAGTGACGAAGAATTCTTCACCGAGAGCCAATTAGTTGAAGTTTACCGTGATGCGGATGGTAATGTGACCGGTGGGGTTGCCCCAACTGGTAACGAAGTAACCTTGGTTAAGGAAGAGTCCTACTTCTTCCGTATGAGCAAGTATGCAGACCGTTTGGTGCAATACTATGAAGACCACGCTGACTTCTTAGAGCCAGCCTTCCGTAAGACCGAAATGATCAATAACTTCATCAAGCCAGGTTTGGAAGATTTGGCGGTGTCTCGGACAACCTTCACCTGGGGTGTACCGGTTAAGTCCAATCCTAAGCATGTCATCTATGTCTGGATTGACGCCTTACTCAACTATATTACGGCTCTAGGCTACGGTTCTGACGATACCAGTCGCTACAACAAGTACTGGCCAGCAGATGCCCATGTCATCGGTAAGGATATTTCCCGTTTCCACATGATTTACTGGCCAACTATTCTCATGGCCTTGGGCTTGCCATTGCCTAAGAAGATTTTCGCCCATGGCTGGTACCTCATGAAGGAAGGTAAGATGTCCAAGTCTAAGGGGAATGTCATCTACCCAGAAACCTTGGTAGAACGCTATGGCTTGGATGCCACTCGTTTCTATCTCTTGCATGAAATGGGTGTCGGTAACGATGCGGTCTTCACACCGGAAGGTTTTGTCCAATTAGTTAACTCCGAATTAGCCAATGACTTGGGTAACTTGCTCAACCGGACGGTTGCCATGATGAACAAGTATTTCCAAGGCCAAGTGCCAACCGAAGGCTTAGAGGCGACTGCTGTGGATGCTGACTATGATGCTTATGTTAAGGAGCAAATGGCGGCCTACTATCAAGCCATGGATGCTATGAGCTTGAGTGCAGCCTTGAGCCATGTCATGGCCATTGTCTCCCGTACCAACAAGTACATTGATGAAACCATGCCTTGGGTTTTAGTTAAAGAAGAAGCGACTCTAGGTCAACTACGGTCTGTTATGAACCATTTAGCTGAGGCTTTACGCCTGGTGGCTCATTTGTCACGTCCATTCATGACCCAAGCGCCAGCTAAGATTTTCGAGCAATTAGGCTTGAACGACCAAATGGATTTAGACTTCACGCAATTAGTCTATGGGGCCTTCCCTGCAGGCGCAAGCGTAGTGGCTAAGGGGACCCCAATCTTCCCACGCTTGGATGCAGAGCTAGAAGTGACCTATATTCAGGAAGCTATGGCAGCTGGCAAGCCAGGTGCTAGCCAAGCCAAGGTTGACGACCCCAACTGGGATCCAGAAGCCACTGAATTAGTGCACCGTGAAGTTGCTGAAGCCGAATTCGATGACTTCTTGAAGATTGAGATGAAGGTGGCAGAGGTCCTAGATGTTCAACCAGTCAAGGGCTCTAATAAGCTATTACGCTTCCGTCTGGATGCAGGTGATAAGGGTCACCGCCAAATTCTGTCCGGAATTGCTAAATTCTATCCAAATCCGGAAGAACTAATTGGCCGTAAGGTCTGCATCGTCTCTAACCTCAAGTCGCGTAAGATGATGGGCTATGTCAGCCAGGGCATGATTTTATCCTCTGAACAGGACGGCCAACTCCATCTCTTAGCAGCAGATCCAAATGCAGCAAATGGCGCTTGGATTGGCTAGACGAGGTGACCAAGATGCCTTTATTTGATACGCACACGCACTTGAACGCCCAGCAATTTGCGGGCCAGGAGGCAGATTATATTGCCCGAGCCCTAGCGGCGGACGTGGGCTATCTAGCAGTGGTGGGATTTGATGATCCCACCATTGAGCGTAGTTTGGCCTTAAGTGCGGCCTACGATAACATTATTTCGGTAGTGGGTTGGCATCCGACTGAGGCCCACACCTACAATGACCAGGTGGAACGTCGCCTGGAGGAACAGTTGGAATTGCCTAAGGTTAAGATGCTAGGTGAGATTGGTTTGGACTACTATTGGGATACTGCCCCTCGGGATGTTCAGGCCCAAATCTTCCGGCGCCAGATTGCCATTGCCAAGTCGCACGGTCTGCCCATCACCATTCATAACCGCGACGCAACTGAAGACACCTACCGGATTCTCAAGCAAGAAGGCCTGCCGGCTGCGGGTGGCATTATGCATAGCTTTGGCGGGACAGCTGAAGAAGCCATGCGTTTTGTAGACCTTGGCATGCATATTAGCTTCAGCGGGGTCTTGACCTTTAAAAAATCCGAGGCAGTCCGACAAGCGGCGGCTCTAGTGCCGGCAGAGCGTCTCTTGGTTGAGACCGATGCCCCTTATTTGGCGCCAGTGCCTAAGCGTGGCAAGCAAAATGAGCCAGCCTATGTCCGCTATGTGGCGGAGTGTCTGGCCCAGGTACGAGACATGAGTCTGGAAGAGCTAGCCAAATTAACAACGGGCAATGCCTGCCGTCTCTTCCAGTGGTGGCCTGAGGGGTGGGACCAATGAGTCAAGCCATGCCCCAAGAGGTAATTGTGGTCGAAGGACGCGATGATACCAAGCGCTTGATTGAGACCTTTGGCCCAACAGTTAAGACCATCGAGACAGGGGGCTCTGCCCTAGAAGCGCCAGTCTTGGCACAAATTGTAGAAGCTGCTAGGACCCATGGCATTATCGTCTTGACAGATCCCGACTACCAAGGTGAGCGTCTTAGACGTCTGGTGACCCAGGCGGTGCCAAGCGCTAAGCAAGCCCATATTAGTCGAGCGGCTGCCTTTGGCGGCCAAGGTAAGAGCCTGGGGGTGGAACATGCGAGTCCCCAAGAGATTCGTCAAGCCTTAAATCAGGTCATGACCCCGGCCGTGGGAGACTTAGTTGCTTTAGTTCCCATGGGCTGCCTGGCCCAGTGGGGGTTGACTGCAGGTCCGGGTGCTAAGGAGCGTCGTCAGGCTGTCAGTCAGCACTTTAATTTAGGTTATACCAACGCCAAGCAATTGCAGCGCCAACTGCAACGCTATGGCGTCGACCAGGCTAGCTTGGCAACTTTCGTCCAAGTCCTGGATCAAGCCCAAGGAGGGACCCGAGAATGAGAGAATTCCGGCCAATTGCGACGCCGACCCGTACGGTTGAAATCATGCGTCGCTTCGATATTCAAATGAAAAAGAGTCTGGGTCAGAACTTTCTAATCGAGCCCCGGATGTTAGAGAAGATGATTGAAGCTGGCCAAGTCGATGCAGATACCACAGTCATCGAGATTGGCCCCGGCATTGGTGCCTTGACCCAATACCTGGCTCACCATGCTAAGCAAGTCTTGGCCTTCGAGATTGACCAGCGTTTTGTGGGCATCCTGCAGGAAACGCTAGCGGACTGTGACAATGTCCAAGTGGTCCACCAAGATATCCTGTCAGTGGATTTCTCTAGCCCAGAATATGCCTGGCTACACGACCAGTCCCGTCTGGTTGTGGTGGCAAATCTTCCTTATTATATAACCACGCCTATCATCATGCGCCTGATTGAGAGCAATCTGCCTTTCCAGTCGCTAGTGATGATGATGCAAAAGGAAGTAGCAGAGCGGATGACAGCGGCGGTAGGCACCAAGGCCTATGGTTCCCTGTCAGTGGCCATTCAATTGGATATGGAGAGCGAGATTGCCTTCATTGTGCCTAAGAATGTCTTTATCCCTAAGCCAAATGTGGATTCTGCCGTGCTCAAGTTGACTCGCCGGCCAGCACCCTTGGTCCAAGTTAGCGATAAGGAAGCCTTTCAAGCCTTTGTCCAAGCAGGATTCAAGCAACGCCGCAAGACCTTATGGAACAACCTCAAGTCGGCCTACGTGCCAGACCTTCTCAGTGAAGAGGGCTTGCGTCAGGTCTTCGACCAAGCGGGTATCGAGCCTAATCGCCGAGCTGAGAGCCTAAGCCTTATGGATTTCGCGGACTTAGAGGCTGCCTTTGAGGCTCATAAGGCATAAGGCTAAAAATTAGCAAAAGGCGAACGTTGTCAGCTTTTTTCAGGATAAGTTGCCGACCTTTCCTAGGTTAGTCTATCTAACTGTGCTATAATAGTAGGAAAGAGGTGAGGCTTATGCCAAAAGAAATTGCCGAGATTAAATCCCTCATGGATCAAAATATCGGCGAAAAAGTAATTATCACCGTCCAACTCGGTCGTAACAAGAAGCGTACGCGCCGAGGCGTCCTGAAAGAAACCTATCGTTCTGTCTTCGTTGTTGATTTAGAGCAAGAGGCCAACACCCTAGCGTGTGTCTCCTATAGCTACTGCGATGTCCTGACCAAGGCCATCGACGTAGATTTTGCGGAATAGCCATTATTATTTTTAGCCAAGTACCCCTCAGAGGGCCTTGGCTATTTTTGTGTCCAAAAGGCCAAAAAATCGGCCGAAACATCACCTAAAAGGTGAAATGTTATCGACCGGGTAACAGAGAAATCGTCATCATCCGACATGAAAACGAAAACATGCAAAAAGGCCAAAAAAACTTGAGAAAAGCCTTGATTTACAAGTATTCCTACGCTATAATAATGATTGTGCCTTAATGGGTACCAGTGTGCCCATCGCAGGACATGCCCCCTCTTAGAGGTGGGAAAGACAGCTATGAAGCGAGAGGTTGCGACACACCCGGACGCTTTGCCACGGGCGGGTGAGGTTGGAAATTCTTGTGGAGCAAGTCATTTTATCAAAATTGACGAAGGAGGAAATCTAAATGGCAAACAAAAAAATTCGGATTCGCTTGAAGGCTTACGAGCATCGTGCATTGGATTTAGCAGCAAGCAAAATCGTAGAATCAGCACAAAGAACAGGAGCGAAGACAGCGGGGCCAATCCCACTGCCAACTGAGCGTTCTTTATATACCGTGATTCGTGCGACTCACAAATACAAAGACTCTCGCGAACAATTCGAAATGCGTACACACAAACGTTTAATCGACATCTTAGAACCAACTAACAAAACAGTTGATGCTTTGATGAAATTAGACTTACCTAGTGGTGTAGACGTAGAAATCAAATTATAATTTTAGAAAAATGGAGGTGTACTCATGACCAAAGGAATCTTAGGTAAAAAAGTAGGGATGACTCAATTCTTCACTGAGAACGGTGAATTGGTACCTGTAACTGTTATCGAAGCTACTCCAAACGTGGTATTACAAGTTAAAACCATGGAAAACGACGGCTACGAAGCGGTTCAATTAGGTTTCCAAGACTTGCGTGAAGTATTGTCAAACAAACCTGCTAAAGGTCATGTAGCAAAAGCAAATGCTACTCCTAAGCGCTTCATTCGCGAGTTCCGCGAAGTTGAGCTTGGAGAATATCAAGTAGGACAAGAAATCACAGTGGAAACTTTCGCAGCTGGCGACATCGTCGATGTGACGGGTACATCCAAGGGTAAAGGATTCCAAGGTGCGATCAAGCGTCATGGCCAATCACGTGGTCCAATGGCTCACGGTTCTCGTTACCACCGTCGTCCAGGTTCGATGGGTGGGGCTTCGTTCCCATCACGCGTCTTCAAGGGTAAAGGCCTTCCAGGTCAAACCGGTGGCGAACGCGTAACCATCCAAAACTTGGAAGTTGTAGCGGTTGACGTAGAAAACAACGTAATCTTGATCAAGGGTAATGTCCCAGGTGCCAAGAAATCACTCGTTGAAATCAAACAAGCAATTAAAACAGTTAAATAATTCGAGGAAGGAGGAACGAGTAAATGACAAAAGTAAGTTTATTTAAACAAGACGGTTCACAAATCGGCGAAATCGAATTGAATGCAGCTGTATTTGGGGTTGAACCTAACGAAGACGTAATCTTCGACGCAGTAATCATGCAACGTGCATCTTTACGTCAAGGGACTCACGCGGTGAAGAACCGTTCCGCTGTACGCGGTGGTGGCCGTAAGCCATGGAGACAAAAAGGGACTGGCCGTGCACGTCAAGGTTCTATCCGTTCACCACAATGGGTTGGTGGTGGTACCGTATTTGGTCCAACACCTCGTTCATACAGTTATAAATTACCAAAGAAAGTACGCCGCTTAGCGTTACAATCTGTATTATCTCAGAAAGTATTAGAAGGCAAGTTAGTAGTTGTTGATGAACTCAGCTTTGCAGCTCCATCAACTAAGGAATTCAAGTCAGTATTGAACAACCTTAAAGTAGATGCGAAAACTCTCTTAGTATTAGAAGGGACTAACGCCAACGCTTACTTCTCAGCACGTAACTTAGCTAACGTGAAAGTGATCGACGAAGGCAACGTGAACGTATTAGACGTTGTAAACTACGACACACTTGTCATCACTAAAGCAGCACTTTCAACCGTAGAGGAGGCTTTAGCATAATGCAATTATCAGAAGTAGTATTACGCCCAGTCATCACTGAACAATCAGTTGCTGGTTTAGACGAGAAAAAATACACGTTCGAAGTAGACCGTCGTGCTAACAAAACTCACATCAAACAAGCGGTTGAAGCAATGTTTGAAGGGGTTAAAGTTAAGAAAGTTAACACGATCAACGTTGACGGTAAAGCAAAACGCATGGGCCGTTACGCTGGTTTCACTCGTAAGTACAAGAAAGCAGTCGTAACCTTGACTGCTGAATCAAAAGACATCGAATTATTCGCTAACGAAGCTGAATAATCACCTAGAAAATGAGTAAGTAGGAGGGAATAAGAGTGGCGATTAAAAAGTACAAACCAACCTCTAACGGTCGTCGTAACATGACTGGTTATGATTTCAGCGAAATCACTGCATCAAAACCAGAGAAGACATTGTTATCTTCACAAAAGCAAAAAGCCGGCCGTAACAACCAAGGTAAAATCACTGTTCGTCATCAAGGTGGCGGTAACAAACGCGCTTACCGTATCATCGATTTCAAACGTAACAAAGACAACGTAGTAGGGACTATCGCAACCATCGAGTACGATCCAAACCGTACCGCTAACATCGCGTTGGTACACTACGAAGACGGGATCAAGACTTACATCTTGGCACCAAAAGGCTTAAAAGTTGGCCAAAAAATTGAATCTGGTGAACATGCCGACATCCAAATCGGGAACGCATTGCCATTAGCAAACATCCCTGAAGGTACTGTAATCCACAACATCGAATTAAAACCAGGTAAAGGCGGTCAATTAATCCGTTCTGCTGGTACTAGCGCTCAAGTATTGGGTCACGAAGGTAAATACACTTTAGTTCGTTTGAACTCTGGTGAAGTTCGTATGATCTTATCAACTTGCCGTGCAACTATCGGGGTTGTTGGTAACGAACAACACGAATTAGTAAACATCGGTAAAGCCGGTCGTGCACGTTGGATGAGCAAACGTCCTGAAGTTCGTGGTTCCGTAATGAACCCTAACGATCACCCACACGGTGGTGGTGAAGGTCGTGCACCAATCGGGCGTAAGTCTCCGATGTCTCCATGGGGTAAACCAACACTTGGTAAGAAAACCCGCTCTAAGAAAGCTAAATCTAGCAAGTTAATCATCCGCGGCCGTAAAAAATAATAGGCGCCGGTAACAAATAATCGAAGGGAGGCTTCATTGTGAGTCGTAGTTTGAAAAAAGGACCTTTCTGTGATGCGCACTTAATGAAAAAAGTGGAAGAGCAAGCAGAAAGCACAAAGAAACAAGTTATTAAAACCTGGTCACGTCGTTCAACCATCTTCCCTAACTTCATTGGTTTAACCATTGCCGTTTATGATGGCCGCAAGCACGTGCCTGTATATGTTCAAGAAGATATGGTAGGTCACAAATTAGGTGAATTCGTACCAACTCGTACTTATAAAGGTCACGCAGCTGACGACAAGAAATCTAAGAAACGCTAATTTATAGGAGGAAAACAAGATGTCTAACCAAGTTACATCTGCAAAAGCAGTTGCAAGAACAGTTCGCATTGCGCCTCGTAAAGTTCGCTTAGTCTTAGATCTTATCCGAGGTAAAAAAGTTGGCGAAGCAATTGCCATCTTAAAATTCACACCTAAAGCAGGTGCCCCAATCGTTGAGAAAGTGTTGATGTCTGCTATCGCTAACGCGGACCACAACTACGATCTTGACTTGGAAAACTTATACGTGAGTGAAGCATTCGCTAACGAAGGCCCAACCATGAAACGGTTCCGTCCACGTGCGAAAGGTTCAGCTTCACCAATCAACAAACGTACAAGCCACATCACTGTTGTGGTATCTGAGAAAGAGGAGGCTTAATCAATGGGTCAAAAAGTACATCCAATTGGTATGCGTGTCGGCGTCATCCGCGACTGGGACGCTAAATGGTATGCAGACAAGAACTTTGCTGAATACTTACACGAAGATTTAGCTATCCGCAAATTCTTATACAAGAAATTAAAAGAAGCATCAGTTTCTAACATCCAAATCGAACGTGCTGCTAACCGTGTGATTGTATCTGTTCACACTGCTAAGCCAGGTATGGTCATCGGTAAAGGTGGTTCCGAAATCGATGCAGTCCGTGCGGAATTAAGCAAATTAACCGGCAAGAAAGTCTTTATCAACGTTGTAGAAATCAAAGAACCAAGCTTAGACGCTAAATTGGTTGCTGAAGATATCGCACGTCAATTAGAAAACCGTGTGGCTTTCCGCCGTGCTCAAAAGCAAGCTATCCAACGTACTATGAAAGCTGGCGCCCAAGGGATCAAAACCATGGTATCTGGCCGTTTGAACGGTGCTGATATTGCGCGTAGCGAAGCATACTCTGAAGGTACTGTGCCACTCCATACCTTACGTAGCGACATCGACTACGCATGGGAAGAAGCGGACACTACTTACGGTAAGTTAGGAGTTAAAGTTTGGATCTGCCGTGGCCAAGTATTGCCACAAAAGAAAAACTCTGAGAAAGGAGGGAACTAATCAATGTTAGTACCAAAACGTGTAAAACACCGTCGTGAATTCCGTGGTAAAATGCGCGGAGAAGCTAAAGGTGGTAAACAAGTTGATTTCGGTGAATACGGCTTACGAGCTACTGAATCTCACTGGATCACAAACCGTCAAATCGAAGCAGCCCGTATTGCGATGACTCGTTATATGAAACGTGGTGGGAAAGTATGGATTAAAATCTTCCCTCACAAATCATATACTGCAAAAGCTATCGGGGTTCGTATGGGTTCTGGTAAAGGGGCACCTGAAGGTTGGGTAGCACCAGTTAAACGTGGCAAGATTATGTTTGAAGTAGCGGGTGTATCTGAAGAAATCGCACGTGAAGCATTACGTTTAGCATCGCATAAACTACCAGTTAAGACCAAGTTCGTAAAACGTGAAGAATATGGTGGTGAATCGAATGAAAACTAATGAATTTAAAGCGTTAATCAAAGGGTTATCCACTGCTGAGTTGCTTGAACGTGAAGCTGAGTTGAAGAAAGAACTCTTCAACCTTCGATTCCAATTAGCAACAGGACAATTAGAAGATACAGCACGTTTACGCACTGTACGTAAATCTATCGCACGTATCAAAACTGCTTTACGCGAGCAAGAATTGTCTAAATAAACCAGCAAAGGAGGCTAACATCAATGACGACAGAACGCAACCAACGTAAAGTTTACCAAGGTCGTGTCGTGAGCGACAAAATGGACAAAACCATCACAGTTTTAGTCGAAACTCGTAAGACTCACCCTAAATACGGTAAACGCGTTAAATATTCTAAGAAATATAAAGCACATGATGAAGAAAACCGTGCAAAAGAAGGCGACATCGTGCGCATTATGGAAACTCGTCCATTATCAGCTACGAAACGCTTCCGTTTATTAGAGATTGTTGAAGAAGCAGTCATTATCTAATTAACCAAGTATATCTCGGAAGGAGGACATCGAAATGATTCAAACAGAAAGTCGATTAAAAGTTGCTGACAACTCTGGCGCACGTGAAGTGTTAACAATCCGTGTATTAGGTGGTTCAAACCGCAAAACTGCTAACATCGGGGATGTTATCGTTGCAACGGTTAAACAAGCAACGCCAGGTGGAGTTGTTAAAAAAGGTGACGTCGTAAAAGCAGTAATCGTACGTTCTAAATCAGGAGCTCGCCGTAAAGATGGTTCTTATATCAAGTTTGACGAAAATGCTTGCGTCATCATCCGTGACGATAAGAGCCCTCGTGGTACGCGTATCTTTGGACCAGTTGCACGTGAATTGCGTGATAACAACTACATGAAGATTGTTTCATTAGCTCCAGAAGTTTTATAAGAAATATTAACGAAGGAGGAAACTATTCATGCGTATCAAAACAGGCGATACAGTTAAAGTAATTGCAGGTAAAGATAAAGGTAAAACAGGGACTGTTTTACGTACTTTGCCGAAAGAAGACCGCGTAGTCGTAGAAGGCTTGAACATTGCCAAGAAGCACGTTAAACCTTCTCAAGCAGGTCAAGGCGGGATTGAAGAATTCCCAGCACCAATCCACGTGTCTAACGTTAAACTCGTTGATCCTAAATCAGGGGAAGCAACACGTGTGGGTTATCGTTTCGAAGACGGCAAGAAAGTCCGTTTCGCGAAGAAATCTAACGAAACCATCTAATCAATAGCGAGAGGAGGATTAACACTACATGGAAAATCGTTTAAAAGCTAAATACTCAAACGAAGTAACTAAAAAATTGATCGAACAATTCAACTACACTTCTGTAATGCAAGTACCTAAAGTTGAAAAGATCGTCATCAACATGGGTGTGGGTGACGCAGTAGCTAACGCTAAGAACTTAGAAAAAGCTGTTGACGAACTCACTTTATTATCTGGTCAAAAGCCAGTGATTACCAAAGCTAAGAAATCCATCGCGGGCTTCCGTCTCCGTGAAGGTATGCCAATCGGGTGTAAAGTGACCCTACGTGGTGCGCGTATGTACGACTTCTTAGACAAATTAGTCACTGTATCTTTACCACGTGTTCGTGACTTCCACGGTGTCAGCAACAAAGCCTTCGATGGCCGCGGGAACTACACCTTAGGGATCAAAGAACAACTTATCTTCCCTGAAGTGAACTATGATAACGTTGATAAAGTCCGCGGGATGGACATCGTTATCGTAACAACTGCGAAATCTGACGAAGAGGCACATGCTTTACTTAAAGAATTAGGCATGCCTTTCCAAAAATAAGACAAGGAGGCGAATGAACATTGGCTAAAAAATCAATGATTGCAAAAAACAAGCGGTCACCTAAATTCAAAGTTCAAGAGTATACGCGCTGCGAGCGTTGCGGACGTCCACACTCCGTATATCGTAAATTCAAACTTTGCCGTATTTGCTTCCGCGAACTTGCTTACAAAGGACAAATCCCTGGCGTGAAGAAAGCCAGCTGGTAATCCATACTGAACAAAGAGGAGGTAAATACAACATGGTTATGACAGATCCAATTGCTGATTTCTTAACTCGTATCCGTAACGCTAACAGCGTAGGCCACAAGACTGTATCAGCACCATCTTCAAAAATCAAAGTAGCGATTGCTGAAATCTTGAAACAAGAAGGTTTCATCAAAAACTATGAAGTCGCAGAAGACGACAAACAAGGTGAAATCACCATCTTCTTGAAGTACGGCCGTAACAACGAAAAAGTTATCACTGGCATCAAGCGTATTTCAAAACCTGGTTTGCGTATCTACACCAAATCAGAAGACCTACCTAAGGTATTAAACGGCTTAGGGATCGCCATCATCTCAACTTCTAACGGTGTTGTGACTGACAAACAAGCTCGTCAAGCTGGTGTCGGTGGCGAAGTATTAGCTTACGTTTGGTAATCTAATCTACTCATAATTAAGATAACTAGAAATAAGAAAGAGGAGGTGCAGCCCTGTGAGTCGTATCGGTAAAAAACCAGTCGTGATTCCAGCAGGCGTAACCGTCGAAGTAAAAGGTCATACAGTGACTGTAAAAGGCCCTAAAGGTACTTTGACACGTGAATTCCATCCAAACATTGCGTTGGAAGTTCAAGAGAATGAAGTAGTCTTCACTCGTCCAAATGATTCAAAAGAAAACCGTTCATTACACGGGACTATGCGTTCTGTCTTCAGCAACATGGTTGAAGGTGTAGCGAATGGCTTCAAGAAAGAATTAGACCTTATCGGGGTCGGTTACCGTGCTCAAAAACAAGGTAACAAATTAGTATTGAACGTGGGTCTTTCTCACCCAGTTGAATTCGAACCAGTTGAAGGTGCTAACTTTGAAGTTCCTTCTAACACTAAGATTATCGTAGAAGGTTACGATAAAGAGAAAGTCGGCGCATTAGCAGCCAACATCCGTGGCGTACGTCCACCAGAACCATATAAAGGTAAAGGGATTCGTTACACTGACGAATATGTACGTCGTAAAGAAGGTAAGACTGGTAAGTAATAGACCGGTCCTGATCTTCTCCTATAAATTAAACTTAAAGAGGTGAAAATTGTGATTACAAAACCAGATAAAAACAAAGTACGTCGTAAAAGACATGCTCGCGTAAGAAACAAAATCTCTGGTACTGCTGAGTGCCCACGCTTGAACGTGTTCCGTTCCAACACGCACATCTACGCTCAATTAATTGATGACGTAGCGGGTGTGACGCTTGCAAGTGCCTCTAGTAATGACAAATCAGTAACAGGGACCAAAGTTGAACAAGCTTCAGCTGTAGGTAAATTAGTTGCTGAACGTGCGGTAGCAAAAGGCTTCAAAAAAGTTGTCTTCGACCGCGGTGGGTACCTATATCACGGTCGTGTGAAAGCTTTGGCTGAAGCAGCTCGTGAAAACGGCCTAGAATTTTAATAGAAGGAGGACACTAGTTCATGGTTCACATCAATCCAAATACCTTGGAAAACATCGAAGAACGCGTTGTGACGATTAACCGTGTTACCAAAGTTGTTAAGGGTGGACGTCGTCTACGTTTCTCAGCTTTAGTAGTTGTCGGTGATAAGAACGGTCACGTTGGCTTTGGTACTGGTAAAGCTCAAGAAGTTCCAGAAGCAATCCGTAAAGCTATCGAAGATGCGAAGAAAAACTTAATCGAAGTACCATTGACCGGAACCACAATTCCTCACGAAGCAATTGGCGAATTCTGTGGTGGTCGTGTCTTAATCAAACCAGCACCAGCCGGTTCTGGGGTTGCAGCAGGTGGTCCTGTTCGTGCCGTAATGGAATTAGCAGGGGTAGCTGACGTAACAAGTAAGTCTCTTGGTTCTAACACACCAATCAACATGGTGCGTGCGACTGTAGAAGGCTTGAAACAATTGAAAGTAGCTGAAGAAGTTGCTGCTTTACGTGGCAAATCAGTCGAAGAAATTTTAGGCTAAGGAGGACAATCAAATGGCGAACTTACAAATCCAATTGAAACGCAGCTTGATCGGTCGTCCTAAAAATCAAATCCAAACTGCTAAGGCTTTAGGTTTAACTAAGACTTACAAAACAGTTGTTAAACCAGACAACGAAGCAGTTCGTGGGATGATCAATACGATCAGTCACTTAGTTGAAGTAAAAGAAGCATAAAAATTAGAGACTAATACAAGGAGGTGCCACAGGAATGAAACTTCATACATTAAAACCTGCTGAAGGTTCACGTCAAGAACGTAACCGTGTCGGTCGTGGTCAAGGTTCCGGTAACGGTAAAACTGCTGGTCGCGGTCAAAAAGGTCAAAAAGCCCGTTCTGGCGGTGGCGTACGTTTAGGTTTCGAAGGTGGACAAACTCAATTGTTCCGTCGTTTACCAAAACGTGGATTCAACAACATCAACCGTAAAGAATATGCAGTCGTTAACTTGGAAGCTCTCAACCGCTTCGAAGACGGTACGACAGTTACACCAGCTCTCTTAGTTGAAGCAGGTGTCGTTAAGAAAGAATTATCAGGAGTAAAAATCTTAGGTAATGGTCAACTTGAAAGAAAATTAACTGTTCAAGCAGCCAAATTCTCTAAAGGTGCAGAGCAAGCAATTACTGCAGCTGGTGGATCAATCGAGGTGATCTAATGTTTACCTTCATTAAAAATGCATTTGCGGATAAAGATACGCGTCGTCGCATCTTTTTCACGCTCTTCGTTTTTGCGGTATTCCGATTAGGTTCACATATTCCTGTTCCTGGGGTTCGAGTTTCAGCGATTAACACTTTCGCTGAGAGCGGCCTCTTAGGCTTATTAAACACTTTCGGTGGCGGGGCCTTGAAGCGCTTCTCGCTCTTCGCCATGGGGGTTTCTCCATACATTACCGCCTCAATCATCATTCAGTTATTACAAATGGACATCGTGCCTAAGTTTACTGAATGGGCTAAGCAAGGGGAAGTTGGGCGTCGTAAGCTCAACCAATGGACCACTTATGTTGCCATTGCCCTTGGTTTATTACAATCCTACGGTATCGCCCTCGGTTTTAACCGGATGGCGCGTCTGGGCTTGATTGCCAACCCAACGCCAATGCGTTACCTGACGATTGCCCTCATCTTAACAGCTGGTTCCATGTTCTTGGTCTGGTTGGGTGAGATGATTACCCGAAGCGGTGTCGGTAACGGCTTGTCCATGATTATCATGGCCGGGATTGTTGCGGAAGTGCCTAAGGAATTGATGGGTTATCTCCAACGCCATCTGGTAAATGGTGGAGATCATGCTATGACCAACATGCTGTCATTGGCAGCCATTATCTTGGTCATTGTCATCTTAATCGTCATTATCGTTTTAATGGAACGGGCGCAATTGCGTATCCCAATCCATTATTCTAAGAAAGCGTCAGGGGCGCGCTACTCAGCTCACCTCCCGCTTAAAATTAACTCAGCTGGGGTTATTCCAGTAATTTTCGCTAGCTCGTTCATTACAACACCTCAGATGATATTCACGTTTGTGACAGTCGATCGGACTAACCCATGGATGGACTTCCTGGTACAACTCTTCGACTACCAAACAGTCTACGGTGTAATCTTCTACACTGTCCTATTAATTGCGTTTACTTATTTCTATTCATTGATTCAAGTGAATCCGGAGAAAGTTGCCGAGAACTTGCAGAAGTCGAGCGGGTACATCCCAAGCGTTCGTCCTGGGAAAGATACCGAAACTTACTTAACAAAAGTAATCAACCGCTTGAGCGGAGTAGGCGCACTTTACTTGACTTTGATTGCGGTATTACCGATTGTGGCAGGGTTCTTCTGGAACTTAACGTCACGTATCTCACTCAGCGGGACCAGCTTGCTGATTGTGGTCGGGGTTGCCATTGAGACTGCTAAGCAGGTCGAAGGGCGCGTTATCAAACGCCGTTATCAAGGATTCATTCAATAATCATGTGTCAAATAGAAGTAAAGGGAAGATACAAGATGAATATTTTATTAATGGGTTTGCCTGGTGCCGGTAAAGGGACACAGAGTGAACGTCTAGTAAAAGATTATCAAATCGTACATATTGCAACTGGGGATATTTTCCGTGCTGCGATTCAGAACGAAACCCCACTTGGGCTCCAAGCCAAGGCTTACACTGACAACGGGAACCTAGTTCCTGATGAAGTGACCAACGCCATTGTACGTGAACGTTTAGCCCAAGACGACGTGAAAGCCCAAGGCTTCATGTTGGATGGCTACCCACGTACAAGCGCACAAGCTCAAGCGCTTGATCAAAACTTGGTGGAGTTAAACTCTCCAATCCATGCCGTTATCTATATCGATGTAGATCCAGAAGTCCTCAAGGATCGCTTGAGTGGCCGAATCATCTGCCGCAACTGTGGGGCAACCTACCACAAACTCTACAACCCACCGAAGGTTGAAGGTGTCTGTGACAATTGTGGTGCCAGTGATTTCTACCAACGTGAAGATGACAAGCCTGAGAAAGTTGCATATCGTATCAATCTCCAAATGGAATCAATTCGACCAATACTGGATTATTATGAGGAACGTGGGCTTCTTCACCGAGTGGATGGTCAACAAGCCATCGACAAGGTCTACGAAGATATCCGCCAGATTTTGTCCTCAGTGGCACAATAGCCTAACAGTAAGTTGGTAAGAGGAGGAAGTATGAATGGCTAAAGATGATGTAATTGAAGTTGAAGGTACAGTCATTGAAACTTTACCAAATGCAATGTTTAAGGTTGAATTAGAGAATGGGCATGAAATACTGGCTCACGTTTCAGGTAAAATCCGGATGAACTACATCCGCATCTTACCAGGAGATAAGGTAACGATTGAATTATCTCCTTACGATTTGACACGTGGTCGTATTACCTACCGCTTTAAGTAAACCGTTCCGTTTCGAATTTAAGGAGGGAATTAGTTAAGATGAAAGTTAGAGCATCTGTAAAGCCAATTTGCGAAAAATGTAAAATCATTCGTCGCAACGGCAATGTGATGGTAATTTGCGAAAATCCAAAACATAAACAACGTCAAGGTTAATAAGAAGGAGGTGCCAGATAAATGGCTCGTATTGCTGGAGTAGATATTCCGCGTGAAAAACGTGTAGTAATCTCATTAACATACATCTACGGTATTGGTTTGAAAACTGCACAACAAGTATTAAAACAAGCAAACGTTTCTGAAGACACTCGCGTTAAGGACTTATCAAACGATGAGCTCGACCGTATCCGTGAAATCATTGACGGCCTCAAAGTTGAAGGGGACTTACGTCGTGAAATTAGCTTGAACATCAAGCGTCTCCAAGAAATCGGTTCTTACCGTGGCTTACGTCACCGTCGTGGCCTGCCAGTTCGTGGTCAAAACACCAAGAACAACGCTCGTACACGTAAAGGACCTAAGAAAATGGTCACTGGTAAAAAATAATACTCGAATATAGAATGAAGGAGGTATAAACTTCATGGCAAAGAAAAAACAAGTTGCACGTCGTCGCCGTCGTGTTAGAAAAAATGTCGAGAAAGGTGTAGCACACATTCGCTCTACATTCAACAACACTATTGTTATGATCACTGACGTGAATGGTAATGCTATTTCATGGTCATCCGCAGGTTCATTAGGTTTCCGTGGTTCTAAGAAATCTACCCCATTCGCTGCACAAATGGCTTCAGAAGTGGCTGCTAAAGGTGCTATGGATCACGGGATGAAGACTGTTGAAGTAACAGTAAAAGGCCCAGGTTCAGGTCGTGAGTCAGCAATTCGTTCATTGCAAGCTACAGGTTTAGAAGTAACCGCCATCCGCGACGTTACCCCTATTCCTCACAACGGTTGCCGTCCTCCAAAACGTCGCCGCGTATAATCTAGATGACTCAAGCAACTGTGAAGCGCGTTATTACCAAGACTAACGTTTTGAAAGGGGAATATAATCGATGATCGAAATTGAAAAGCCAGAAATTAAAACGATTGAAGTCAGTGACGATGCCAAGTTTGGTAAAATTGTCGTTGAACCACTTGAACGTGGATATGGAACAACCCTTGGAAATTCATTACGTCGTATTTTATTATCTTCATTACCTGGTTCCGCTGTTACTAGCATCCAGATTGATGGAGTACTGCATGAATTTGCTACAGTTGAAGGTGTCGTGGAAGATGTTCCAACGATTATCTTGAACTTGAAGAAATTAGCATTGAAACTTCACACTCAAGAGTCAAAAGTAATTGAATTAAACGTCACCGGTCCAAAAGTTGTGACCGCAGCTGATATTATGCACGATAACGATGTGCAAATCCTCAACCCTGAGCTCTACATTTGCACCCTGGCTGATGGCGCTGAATTGAAGATGCGTCTCAACGTAGCCAACGGTCGTGGTTATGTACGGAGCGAACACAACAAACGGGAAGATATGCCAATCGGCGTCTTACCAATCGATTCGATCTATACCCCAATTAAGAAGGTAAACTATCAAGTCGAAAACACCCGTATCGGGCAAAAGAACGTTTATGATAAATTAACTTTAGATATTTGGACCGACGGTTCAATTAGTCCTGAAAAATCATTAAGTTTAGCCGCTAAAATCTTAACGGAGCACTTAAATATCTTCGTTAACCTCAACGATGAAGCGCGTCAAACTGAAATTATGGTTGAGAAGGAAGAAGCTGAAAAAGAGAAAATGTTAATCATGACGATTGAAGAGTTAGACTTATCCGTTCGTTCATACAACTGTTTGAAACGCGCGGGCATCAACACGATTCAAGAGTTGACTAACAAATCAGAAGCAGAAATGATTAAAGTACGTAACCTTGGCCGTAAATCATTAGAGGAAGTCAAACAAAAATTGGCTAACCTTGAGTTGAGCTTACGCCAAGACGACTAGTATAGGATATTTCATATTCAAAGCAAAGGAGGAAACTGAATAATGGCATACCGCAAATTAGGACGTAAGAGCGCACAACGTAACGCATTATTGCGTGACTTAACTACTGATGTGATCGTATACGGCCGTATCGAAACCACAGAAACTCGTGCCAAAGAAGTACGTAAATTCGTTGATCAAATGATTACCTTAGGTAAAAAAGGTGACTTAGCATCACGCCGTCGTGCTGCAGCATTCTTGCGTAACGAGATTGCTAGCGCAACCGTTGAAGGGGATCAAGTCGTTGTTGAACGTGTCTTGACTCGTTTGTTCGGTGAGTACGCTGAGCGCTACGCTGACCGCCAAGGTGGCTACACCCGTGTCTTGAAGACCGGCCCACGTCGTGGTGATGGCGCCCCAATGGCAATCATCGAATTAGTATAATAGAGTGAGAATTCGCTTTATGATGAGGAGTGTGACGATTCTGTAGCCTTGCTAACCAACTACAGGGTCTAGCTCTATAGCACGATTGGGGGAGCCTCCCGCTTCCCCAATCGCTAGCTATCATCGTAAAAGTGATTTTTTTTTGGACTTATACTCAAATTCTTGAAAGTGACGCCCCCAGGTGGTAGAGTAAGGGGGTGAGTTGCTTTCATAGCTAAGGCTAGGCAGGAAACTGGCTTTAGCTATGAAAGTAGCAAGGAGGCCCCAGAGGCAGAGAGGATGAAACAGACATGGCAGCAAGCGTTGTAAAACTATCGCATATCGATTTTCGTTACTATGGTAGCGAGGTCAATTCCCTGACCGATGTCTCCCTAGAAATCAAGGAAGGCGAATGGGTGGCCATTATTGGGCCAAACGGCTCAGGCAAGTCGACCCTAGCCAAAATTATGAATGGCCTCCTCGTGCCTGCTGCAGGCCAGGTAAGCATTAAGGATTTAACCATTGACGAAGAGACCGTTTGGGAGGCTCGTCGCTCAGTTGGCATGGTCTTCCAGAACCCAGACAACCAATTTGTTGGTTCGACGGTAGAAGATGATGTGGCCTTTGGCTTGGAGAATAATGGAGTGCCACGTCAGGAGATGATTAGCCGGATTGAAGAGGCGCTGGCTGAGGTTCGGATGTCAGAATTTAAGGGCAAGGAACCTGCCCGTCTATCAGGGGGCCAGAAGCAACGGGTAGCCCTGGCTAGCATCTTGGCCTTGCGGCCTGACATTATTATCTTGGATGAAGCGACTTCTATGTTGGACCCTAACGGTCGCCAAGAAGTGATTGCAGCCATCCGTAAGATTAAGGAACGCTTCAACCTGACGGTTATTTCCATTACCCATGACTTGGACGAAGCCAGCTTGGCTGACCGTATCCTCATGATGCAGGGCGGGCGCCTAGTCCAAGACAAGAAACCAGAAGAGATCTTCCTAATGGGGGAGCAATTAGTGGGACAGGGTCTGGATGTGCCTTTTTCACAGAAACTCAAGGACGCCCTAGCTGCCCGCGGACTGGATGTGCCGGATAACTATCTCGATGAGGAGGCCTTATTGACATGGATCACACCATTGTATTCGACCAAGTAAGTTACCATTACAATGCCAATACGCCTTTTGAGGTAGCGGCCCTCTTCGACGTTAATTTAACCATTCCAGCCCACCAAGTGACTGCCGTCATCGGCCATACGGGTTCAGGTAAGTCGACCTTGATTCAACACCTTAATGTTTTAATTAAGCCAACCAAGGGGTCTGTACGCCTAGGGGATGTCTTGGTTACATCTACGGCTAAGTTACCTTCCCTCAAGCCCTTGCGTAAGCAAGTTGGGGTCGTCTTCCAATTCCCGGAGGCCCAGCTCTTTGAAGAGACAGTCCTCAAGGATGTCATGTTTGGACCTTTGAATTTTGGTGTCTCGGAAGAGGAAGCGCTCGCCATTGCTAAGGAGAAACTAGCCCTAGTCGGCATCAGTTCGGACCTCTATGAGCGCTCACCTTTCGACCTCAGTGGCGGTCAAATGCGACGGGTGGCCATTGCCGGCGTTCTGGCCCTAGAACCGCAAGTGCTAGTCCTAGACGAGCCGACTGCCGGCTTAGACCCACTGGGACAAGCCCAAATGCTGGACATGTTCATGCGCCTCCAAAAAGAGGATAAGTTGACCCTGGTCTTAATCAGTCACCAAATGGATGACGTTGCCCGCTATGCCGACCATGTCATTGTCATGGAAGGGGGCACGGTGGTTAAGACGGGGACGCCTGAACAAGTCTTCAGCCAGACGGATTGGCTACGCCAACGGCGCTTAGATGTGCCACGCTCCATGCAGTTTCTGGAGAAATTACAGGAGCGCTTAGGAGACCAAGCCCTGGCCATTGACCAGGCGCCCCTGACCGTTGAAGCCTTAGCTGACTTGCTCATGGCCCATCTTCCAGCTAAGGAGGGAATCGGCCATGTTGGATAAAATGTTACTGGGACGCTATATCAATATGGACTCCTGGATTCATCGCTTAGATCCGCGGACCAAGTTGCTAGCTTCTTTCTACTTTATATTTGTGGTCTTCCTAGCCGATTCCTGGTTGGGTTATGCCATTTTGGCACTTTTTACCCTCTTGGCTATTAAGTTGACCGGTCTTTCCTTTAAGTTCTTTATCAATGGTGTCAAGCCCATGATTTGGCTGATTCTCTTCACCGTGGTCTTCCAGATTCTCTTCACTAATGGGGGCCATGTCTTCTGGCAGTGGGGACCTTTTGTCCTCTCGACCGGTGGTTTGGAGAGCGGGGCCTTTATCTTCATGCGTCTGGTCCTCATTATCATGATGTCCACTATCTTAACCTTAACGACGGCTCCACTGGAGCTAACGGATGGGATTGAACATCTCTTGCGGCCCCTGGCTCGCTTTGGTTTTCCAGCCCATGAGTTGGCCCTCATGCTGGCTATTGCCTTGCGCTATGTGCCAACCCTCATGGATGAAGCCCAGAAAATCATGAACGCCCAGCGCTCGCGTGGGGTAGAGTTCGATCAAGGTAGCCTCATGCAGAGAATGAAGGCTGTCGTGCCGATTTTGGTGCCCCTTTTCATCTCTGCCTTCAACCGGGCCGAAGAAATGGCAACCGCCATGGAAGCGCGGGGCTATCGCGGAGCAGAAGGCCGTACCAAGTATCGCCAGTTGGCCTACAGCCCAGCTGATCGACAAGTGCGTTGGGCCTTGCTAGTCCTGACCTTAGCCTTGTTAGCTAGCCGTTTCTGGCCAGTGGGGTGAGGCCATGCCACGTTATGCCATTCAACTCGCTTATGACGGGAGTCGCTTCGTCGGTTATCAAGTTCAAGCCAATGGACCTTCTATTCAGGCCAATCTAGACGCGGCTCTAATCAAAATGGCCAAGTGCCCAGAAGGCGTGACCATTCCCACAGTGGCGTCAGGCCGGACTGATTCGGGTGTCCATGCCTTGGGCCAGGTAGTACATTTTGATTATCCTGCCCCTATGCCTCAACAAGCCATGCAAAGAGCGCTCAATGCCCTCTTGGACCCGGCGATTAAGGTAGTGGCAGTGGCTCGGGTGGCCGATGATTTCCATGCCCGCTACCATGCCATCGGTAAGGAGTATCGTTATCGGGTGGATATAGGTGCCTATGCCAATCCCTTCAAACGTCTCTACAGTCTCCACCATCCTTATCGTTATGACTTAGATCGAATCAATCAAGCCTTGGAGGCAGTGGTGGGAACCCACGACTTCACTAGCTTCTGTTCGACCAAGACAGATAAGGAAGACAAGGTGCGGACCGTTCATCTGGCCCGAGTCTGGCAAGATAAGGACCAACAGGAACTAGTCTTCCAGTTCCAGGGGACAGGTTTCCTCTATAATATGATCCGGATTCTGGTCGGGACTAGCCTGCAAATCGGGGATGGGCTGCGTCCTGTCAATGAACTTGAGCGTTTAATCCAGGTTCAGAACCGCAAGGAAGCAGGTCCAACGGCGCCACCACAGGGTCTTTATCTCCATCAGGTGTTCTATGAGCCATCGCCATTTAACAACTAATTGATCAAGCTCTCTTGCCTAGCAAGGGGGCTTTTGCTTTGCTATTAAAAAAGCATTGACATTTATTCAGAGTTCCCTTAAAATTAACTCATGTGATTTTAATTTTACTAAGGAGGATACTTATGAAACAAGTACTCAAGAAATCCTTGTTAGCCGGCGCTGCCTTTTTAGCTTTGGCTGCAAGCTTACCAACACCTTTGCCGGCACACGCTCAAGGTAAAGAAGTCAACACCGTTGTGTCTTCAGAAATGGCAAGCATCGACCCAGCCAAAGCGTCTGATGCGCCAAGCGGGAACATCATCCATAACGTCTTCGAAGGTTTGACCCGTGAATCGCAAGACTTCAAGAGCCAAGTGCCTGGTGTGGCCGAATCTTGGCAAGTC
The DNA here is from genome assembly GCF_057275535.1 of Abiotrophia sp. Classification (NCBI taxonomy): domain Bacteria; kingdom Bacillati; phylum Bacillota; class Bacilli; order Lactobacillales; family Aerococcaceae; genus Abiotrophia; species Abiotrophia sp. Next base: position 208,330 of record NZ_DBHIRJ010000002.1, on the reverse strand, counting down.
AGCGAAGATGGCAAGACCTATACTTTCAAATTACGTTCAGACGCTAAATGGTCTAACGGCGACCCTGTTACTGCAGGTGACTTTGAATATGCCTGGAAACGTGTCATCAACCCTGAAACAGGAGCTGACTATGCAGGGCTCTTCTTCGTTATCGAAGGGGCGCAAGCCTACAACGAGGGCAAAGGTAGCGCAGACCAAGTTGGGGTCAAAGCAATCGACGACACTACCTTAGAAGTTAAGTTGGTCAACCCAACTGCCTACTTCTTAAGCTTAACTTCTTTTTATGCATTTGCACCTGTTAACAAGAAGGTGGTAGAAGCTAACGCTGACTGGGCTGACGACTTAAGCGACAAGTATGTCACTAACGGGGCCTTCAAGTTAGCTGAATGGAACCACAACTCAGATATTGCCTTAGAGAAGAATGACCAATACTGGGATAAGGACAATGTCAAGGTTGACCGCGTTAACGCGCAAATCGTGGAGTCTGATGCAACGGTTACTAAGATGTTCCAATCTGGTGAGATTGACTTCGTCAGCGCACCATTCGGGACCTTGTCTTTAGATTCTTTTGAAGGCTTCAAGAAACAAGGGATTCTCAATGTAGAGCCTCAATCTGCTATCTACGTCTACAAAATCAACACCAAGGACTCTGTAATGTCTAATGTCAATATCCGTAAGGCTTTGGCTTTAGCAATTGACCGTCAAGGTTTGGTAACTAACATTACCAAGGCTGAACAAAAACCTGCCAAGGGGATTGTGCCAGCTTCAGTTACTGGCTTCGAAGCAGACGCTAACTACTTCAAGGATGCCGACTATGAAGGCGCCAAAGAATACTTGGCTAAAGGTTTACAAGAATTAGGTCTCAAGGACCCAAGTGAATTGACCGTTAAGATTTCTATGAACACCAATGAAGCTCACGCAGCTATCGCTCAATACATCCAAGAAGGTTGGTCTAAGAACTTAGGAATCAAGGTAGAACTGGACAACTCTGAGTTCCAAGTTTACTTAGATCGTCTCAAGACCGGTGACTTCCAAGTGGCGCGTTTAGGTTGGTCTGGTGACTTCAACGATGCCTTAACCTTCTTAGATCAATACCGTAGCGCTGATGCGGGTAACAACTACACTGGTTGGGAAAATGCAGACTACGCTAAGTACCTAGAAGAAGCAGCCAAAGAAACAGACGCTAACAAACGTTTAGAAATTCTGAAGAAGGCTGAAAAAGTCTTAATGGACGAAATGCCAGTTATTCCAATCTATGACTACACTCATGTAAGTGTTAAGAAAGACAACATCAAGGGCTTAGCAACTTCGCCACTTGGTAAGATTGACTTGAAATACTTAGAAGTAGAATAAGAGTCTATGAATTAGGCCATATGCCCAGGGCTCCCCTTGCTTAGCGAGGGGAGCTTTTTTATGCCCAGAAAGCGCGTATTGTCGGAAAAAACATTGACAAATGGTGAATTAAACATTAAAATTAATTCATGTGTTTTTAATCTTTCGGGTGATGCTTTGTCAGCAATAGGGGCAAAAAAGCCGACAGAAAGTCATCCTCACGCTTAGTAAATCAAACCTTAAGCCGTGATTTTAATGAGAGAATAGAAGTAGCAAATAAGAGGTCGGGTTTATACTGATCCCCCGCCCTTAAATTATTAGAGGAGGAGTAGACATGCGCAAATACATCTTCAAGCGCCTAATTTATATGGTCATTGCCTTATTCTGTATTATCACTTTGACCTTCTTCCTGATGCGAATTGCACCAGGGAACCCATTTGCTAGCGAGAAGGCCTTGCCGGCTAACATTCAAGCCCAGCTCAACAAGCAATATGGCCTGAGCAACCCATGGTATATCCAGTTCAGAGATTACCTAGTGGGCATTCTTAAGTTCGACTTCGGTTATTCCATGAAGTACCGGGGCCGTTCAACCAACGATATCATCTTTTCTAGTTTCCCAGTATCCTTAGCCCTAGGGATGCAAGCTTTGGTCATCGCCGTAGGTTTGGGGACGACTTTAGGGGTTATTTCTGCCACCTACCATAACAAGGTGCGCGACTATGCTGCGACTGTGGTGGCGGTGCTAGGGATTTCTGTGCCTTCCTTTATCTTGGCAGGCCTCATCCAATACCTCTTCGCCGTTCATTTGGGCTGGTTCCCAGTGTCTGGTTGGAAAGGCTTTAGCTATACTATTCTGCCATCCTTTGCCCTTGGCTTAGGTTTCATGGGGAATATTGCCAAATTAACACGTTCTAGTATGTTGGAACAGAACACCTCCGAGTATGTCAAGTTAGCTAAGGCCAAAGGTCTCAGCAAGTGGAAGATTGTCTTCAAGCATACCTTGCGGAATGCCCTCTTGCCAGTTGTGTCCTACTTAGGGCCACTCTTGGCTGGGGTTGTCACAGGTTCCTTCATTGTCGAAAACATCTTCGCCATTCCAGGTTTGGGTGGCCAGTTCGTTAAGTCCATTACCAACCGTGACTACACCGTCATTATGGGGACCACAGTCTTTTATTCCATCCTGCTCTTATTTGCAGTCTTAGTGGTGGATATTGTCTATATGTGGATTGATCCACGCATTAAGTTAGAAGGAGGCGAGTCAGCGTGAGCCAAGTAGAATATACAGCCCAAGATTTTGAATTGGTCGGGATCAAAGAGGGCCAGACTGACATCTTAAGTCAGAAGACGACCTCTTTCTGGGGCCAAGTCTTTCATACCTTTGCCCGCAACAAGCTGGCCCTCTTCAGTGTGGCCTTGCTGGTAGTCATTGCTCTCTTGGCCATTTTCGTGCCGATCTTCTGGCCGATTAGCTTTAGTGATCAAACAGGGTCCTACAATACGGCCCCTAATGCTACCTATCTCTTCGGTACTGATAACCTGGGACGGGATGTCTTCGTCCGCGTCTGGGTAGGTGCCCGTATCTCCCTCTTTATCGGCTTAATCGCAGCGGTCATTGACCTCGTAATCGGCGTCCTCTGGGGCGCGACAGCCGGCGTCCTTGGGGGACGTGTGGACGATGTCATGATGCGGATTGCCGACGTCTTAACCGCGCTACCTTATCTCTTGGTCGTGGTTCTGGTCATGGTGGTCCTAGACAAGGGCTTGTTACCGATGATTGTAGCCCTATCCTTGACTGGTTGGGTACGTATGGCCCGGATTGTGCGGGGGGAAGTGCTATCTATTAAGAACCAGGAGTATGTCTTAGCTTCTCGGACTTTGGGGGCTAGCACTTGGCACCTAATCCGTCGCCACTTGATTCCAAATGCCTTGGGTGGCATTATCGTCACCATGACCTTATCAATTCCAGGGGCAATCTTTACCGAGTCCTTCCTAAGCTATCTTGGTTTGGGGGTTACCCAACCTATGGCCAGCTGGGGGACCATGGCCTCCGAAGGGAACGAAGCCTTGGCAACAGCGCCATGGCGTCTTGTCTTCCCAGCCTTGCTCATCTCCATTACCATCTTCGCCTTCAATACCATTGGCGATGGCTTGCGGGATGCCTTGGATCCAAAATTAAGAAAGTAGGGAGATCTCATGACTGAACCATTGTTAGAAGTAAAGAATCTCCGCATTAATTTCAAGACTTATGCCGGCCTAGTACAGGCAGTACGGGGTGTAGACTTCACCTTGGCCAAGGGTGAGACCCTGGCGATTGTAGGGGAGTCTGGCTCAGGTAAGAGTGTAACCTCTAATGCCTTGATGCGCCTTATTCCGCAGCCTGCTGGTCGTTATGAAGATGGCCAAATCCTCTTCGAGGGCAAGGACCTGCTCAAATTATCTGAACGGGAAATGGAAAGTATCCGCGGTAATGAAATCGCCATGATTTTCCAAGACCCTATGACGGCCCTTAACCCTACCATGCGAGTAGGTAAGCAAATCATGGAAGTGATTCTGACCCACAAGAAAGGAGTCAGCAAGGAAGCTGCTAAGCAAAGGGCCATTGAGCTCCTAGCAGAAGTAGGGATTCCAGATCCAGAACGTCGCTTTAAGCAGTATCCTCACGAGTTTTCAGGTGGGATGCGGCAACGGGTGGTCATCGCCATTGCCTTGGCCGCTGAGCCTAAGATCTTGATTGCGGATGAACCAACCACGGCCTTAGACGTGACTATCCAGGCGCAAATCCTGGAACTCATGAAGAAAATTCAAGAGAAGAACGGCAATGCCATTATCTTTATCACCCACGACTTGGGTGTAGTAGCCAATGTGGCCGACCGTGTGGCGGTGATGTATGCCGGCCAAATCGTCGAGTACGGCTCTTCTCATGACATTTTCTACAATCCTAAACATCCTTATACTTGGGGCCTATTGGGCTCTATGCCAGACTTGGATAGTGAAGATAGCGAGGAGCTCTATACCATTCCAGGTGCGCCACCTAACTTGATTAATCCACCAGTTGGTGACGCTTTTGCGCCACGTAACCCTTACGCCCTGGCAATTGATTACAAGGCAGAGCCACCTTTTTATGAGGTGAGTCCTGGCCACTATGCCAAAACATGGCTACTCCATCCTGAGGCGCCTAAGGTAGAACTACCTGAGGTCATTCGCCACCGGATTGAATCTTATCAAGCGCGTAGAGAAGAGGTGCCACATGCCTAAGAAGTTATTAGAAGTTCAAAACCTAGTCCAACACTTTGGCAAGAAGTCAGCGCCTATTAAGGCCGTTGACGGCATTAGCTTCGATGTCTATGAAGGGGAAACCCTAGGCTTGGTTGGGGAGTCAGGTTGTGGTAAGTCGACGACAGGTCGTTCCATTATCGGTCTCTATGACATCACCGATGGTCAAATCATCTTCGACGGTAAGCCAGTATCAGACCTTAAGTCTCAGGCTCAACGTCAAGCCTTCGCTCGCGACGTGCAAATGATCTTCCAAGATCCTTATGCTTCCCTCAACCCGCGGATGACCGCCGGGGAAATTATTGCCGAAGGTTTCGATATTCATGGCCTCTATCGCAATAAGCAGGAGCGGGCAGACCGCATTGCTGAATTACTGGAAGCAGTTGGTCTCAACCGCGAGCATGCTAACCGTTATGCCCATGAGTTCTCAGGGGGCCAACGCCAACGGCTAGGAATTGCCCGTGCCTTGGCGCTCAAGCCGCGTTTCATCATTGCCGATGAGCCCATTTCGGCCTTGGACGTATCCATTCAAGCTCAGGTGGTTAACCTGCTCAAACGCCTACAGAAGGAACGTGGCCTGACCTATCTCTTCATCGCCCACGACCTGTCCATGGTCAAGTACATTAGTGACCGCATTGCGGTGATGTACGCAGGTAAAATCGTTGAAGTAGGCCCAGCCCACGATCTCTATCATTCACCTGTCCACCCTTATACCCGCTCCCTCCTATCAGCGGTCCCTCAACCGGACCCAATTAGTGAGAGCACTCGTGTGCGTCAGCCTTATCAACATGAGGAAACCGATGCACCCCTAAGTCAACATCAAGTAGCAGAGGGTCACTATGTCTATGCCAGCGATGAGCAATTTCAACGCTGGATGCAAGCCCGCTAAGCTAGCTTTTAAGGCTGAGATTGAAATCTCAGCCTTTTTTGGTTACAGCCAGGTTACTATTGTGTAAGATGAGGCCACCTGGCTTGCATTTAAGAGGCCTGGATGGCACAATAGAAGGAACTTTAGCCAGAGAGTGCAGAGAGGATGTCCGCCATGTCAATCGTTATTCGGTCCGCCAACCCACAAGATGCCCCAAGCCTGAGAGCCATTTACCGGCCTTATGTGGAGCGGACGGTGATTTCCTTCGAGTATGAAGTGCCCTCTGTGTCAGATTTTCGTCAGCGGATTAAGCAGACCCTGGCCCACTATCCCTACTTGGTGGCGGAATTGGAGGGAGAAGTAGTAGGCTATGCCTATGGCTCGGCCTTCCATCCCAGAGCAGCCTACCAGTATGTGGCCGAAGTCTCTGTCTATCTCAAACGCTCGGTCCGGGGTCAGGGCATCGGGGCCAAGCTCTATGCGGCCCTAGAAGAAGCCTTGCGCCAGCAGGGCATTCGGCGGGTGACCGCCTGTGTGGCCTATCCTGGTGAGGGTAGCGTGGAGTTCCACCTCAAGCAGGGCTATCACCAAGTAGCCTTATTCGAGAAGGTGGGTTATAAGTTTGATGCTTGGCAGGATGTGGCCTGGTTCCAGAAAGACCTTTAAGGGGCACCTTATGTTAGATTATCTAACATAACTTGTTACCTCTTCCTTGCAATGTCTGGGACCGTCCTCTATACTGTTGGAGTATATAAAAGGAGTGAACCAGTTTATGAAAGATATGATTAAAAGGCTTATGCTGGTCTTGGTGGTCTTCTTAGGCCTACAAGTACCAAGTGTCAAGGCCGCTGAACATTATGTGATTGCGACGGATACAACCTTTGCGCCCTTCGAATTCCAAGACTCCTCAGGTAATTATGTGGGGATTGATATGGACTTACTAGCAGCCATTGCGGAAGCAGAAGGCTTCACCTATGAAATCAAGCCCCTGGGCTTTGCTGCGGCTGTTCAAGCCTTGGAGAGTGACCAAGTAGATGGCGCCATTGCCGGCATGACCATTACCGATGCCCGCAAGGCCAGCTTCGACTTCTCGGATAACTACTATGAGTCCGGTCTCCAATTCGCGGTAGCCGCTGACAGCAAGATTTCGGATCTAGAGGGCTTGCGCGGCAAGAAAATCGCAGTTAAAACCGGGACCGCCGGCGCCGACTTGGCCAACAAGTTGAAGGACGACTACAAGTTCACTGTGGTGACCTTCAAGGATTCGGCTAATATGTATGAAGATGTCTTAACAGGTAACAGTGACGCGACCATTGAAGATGCGCCCGTCATTGCCTATGCCATTAAGAATGGTAACCTCCGCCTCAAGCTCATCGGCGAAAAATTAGAGACCAGCCAAACCGGCTTTGCGGTTAAAAAAGGCAAGAATGCTGAGCTCTTGGCAGCCTTCAACCGTGGCTTGGCCAACCTCAAATCTTCTGATAAGTATCAAAGTATTTTAGATAAGTATATTGGGGAGGATGCGGAAGCTAGCGCTCAAAACTCCTTCTTGGGTCAAGTGGCTGAGAATGGGCCAGCCCTCTTGTCAGGTTTAGGTACCACTTTGTGGATTGCCTTCATCTCAGTGGCCCTCGCTCTTATCTTAGGGATTATCCTAGGGCTCTTGCGAGTCCAGGCCAACCCCTGGTTGAGTGGGATTGCCGCAGTCTATGTCGACCTCATGCGTGGGGTGCCATTGATTGTCCTATCCTTCTTCATCTACTTCGGGATTCCGCAAATGACCGGCGTGCGCTTCAGTTCTGCGACAGCAGGGATCATGACGCTTAGCTTGAACGCCGCGGCCTATGTAGCGGAGATTGTCCGCGGGGGGATTCAAGCCATTGACAAGGGCCAGATGGAAGCCAGCCGTAGTCTGGGCCTCTCCTATGGTAAGACTATGCAGAAGATTATCCTGCCTCAAGCCATTAAGCTCATGATTCCATCCTTCATCAACCAATTCGTCATTACCCTCAAGGATACTTCGATTCTGTCGGTTATCGGTTTAGTCGAATTGACCCAAACCGGGAGCGTCATTATCGCGCGTACCTACCAATCCGGCTCCATGTGGTTGATTGTTGGTCTCATGTACTTGATCGTGATCACAGCCTTAACACGCCTATCCAAACGTTTAGAAGGAGGGAAGTAAGATGACAGAACTCAGCCAAGAAATGCCAAAAGTCCTGGTTCGCGGACTTAAGAAACAGTACGGCGATAATGTGGTGCTTAAGTCTATCGACTTAACCATTCAACCGGGGGAAGTAGTCTGTGTCATTGGCCCTTCCGGTTCCGGTAAATCTACCATGCTACGTTGCCTTAACCGTATGGAAGAAATTAACGGGGGCAAGGTCTTCGTGGATGGGGTGGATATTACAGATCCTAAGGAAGACATCAACAAGATTCGCCAGAATATTGGCATGGTCTTCCAACACTTCAACCTCTTCCCACACTTAAGTGTCTTGGACAATATCACCCTAGCGCCTATGGAGCTCAAAGGCCTATCCAAGGTTGAAGCCGAGTCCCTGGCCCTCTATCTCTTAGAGTCAGTTGGCTTGGCCGACAAGGCCCATGTAGCGCCTAACTCCCTATCCGGGGGTCAAAAGCAACGGGTGGCTATCGCCCGAGCCCTGGCTATGCAACCAGATGTCCTGCTCTTCGATGAGCCAACTTCCGCCCTGGACCCTGAGATGGTCGGCGATGTCCTAGATGTTATGAAGAAATTAGCCGAAGACGGCATGACTATGATTGTGGTCACACACGAAATGGGCTTCGCTCGTGAAGTGGCCGACCGCGTCATCTTCATGGATGGTGGCTTCATCGTCGAAGAAAATGTGCCTGAAGAACTCTTCAGCCATCCAAGCCATGAACGGACCCAAAGCTTCCTGAATAAGGTGCTTCATTAATTAAGCTAACCAGTTAAACCTAGCCATGCATGGCTAGGTTTTTGCTTACCCTATTTATCTATTACATAGATAAATAGGGTCTGAGTCAGCATAATTACGTGCTCAGTTAGAAACAAATTGTGGGGCTAGCAGGCCTAGGAACCAAACAAGTCCTGCCCTTAGTCCCTTAATGAGGCGATTGACCGGCCTTTTTAGTCAAAAATCCTTGCTAAATCCGGGAAAATTTGCCACAATGGTAAAGTGAATTCAGAACAGAGGAGACTTAGCCATGAACCAAGTCAGTCATTACCTGCCAATCACTGCCTTGCAGGTGCCAGACTATTACTTTGATATCCATTTACCTTCTTGGGAAGAGGTGGCCCGCGTCTTTATCCATCAAGTCGCTAAGCAAGCCTATCCTGAGCTAGATCAAGCAGAGGCCAACCTGACGGACCAGCAGGTGGCAGCGTTGGGCTTGCAAGGGGTTAGTAACCTGACCGACCTCAAGCACTATGCCATGGACCTCTTCCGCCAAAGTCAAATCCAGACCCGCTTCTACCAACATATCCTGCCTTTCCTAGCCTCTTATATTGCGGAAACGGCTCAATATGTTCTAGATGCTGAAGATATGGCAACGACTGTCTATAGCCAACTCAAGGAAATGACCGAGGAAGACCCTGATATCGATCAAGATGCCCTTCGGGAAAGTCTAGAGGAAGACTATATCTTCCGCCTAGTGGCCGGCCAGTGGTATGCTGACCAAGGGGGTGGCCTGACTGAACTAGACTATGACGCCTATATCGTGTCCAGTGCCGTCAACCAAGGGGCGGATGAGATTGCCCTACGGGAACGCTTCTCCTATCCGGACTTCCAAGCCATGATGCCGACTTTAGCCTACACCGAGGCCCTCTTCCAACACTTCCTGCCGCGCTTCCGTTTTGTGATTGCGCCGGCTAATCAAGAAGGGGGGCAGCCAGCTTGAGTCAACCAACACGGGCTCAGTACCGTTCCGATCATAAGGGCCAGAAAGCGCCTAAGAAGACGCGGACAGAGCAGACGCCTGGCTCCTATAAGCATTACTATTTATTAGCCCTAGGCCTGGTGGCAGGTCTGGTGCTAGTGGCAGCAGCCTTTTTCCTCTGGCTTATGCCGCAAATGAAGCAATCGACTGAGCGCTCGCACTTGGCGCGGGCGGCCAACTGGGTGGATACCTATACGGTGGACCTGGATCCCCAGCGGGAGGTACTGGTTGAGGACCTGCGTCAGGTCGACATTCAACCAGAGAACCAAGCACCTAGCGCCCAGTATTTTACTAAGCAAGAATTAGATAAGCGTACCGAGACTTCCTTCGCCCGGCGGATTCGTCAGGTGACCGATACGGATGCCAATGGCTTCGCCTGGTATTGGGGCCAGCAGCAGGAGGAATACCTCTATCGCCATGGCCGTCCTTATACGGGTTGGTTTGGCCAACCTGGTAGTGAGTGGACCTACTATAAGGATGGCCGCCTAGATCAGCAGGCAACCATCGACAAGGAAACGGCTCGACTACGGGCTGATGAGGCGACCTTTATCCAGTCCTTCGTGCCGAGTTATCAAGCCCGCTTTGTCTACCTTAAGGCTAAGAGTGAATCGATGTATTACGTGGACCGCCAGTCCATTCGTTATTCCATTCTCAACCGCGGCCGGGATGGACTCTTACTGTCCAACTTCCCAGGCCAGCCTAACTCCTACTTTCTAGCCAATACCAACAAGTATGCGGACATTCCTATGGAAGTGACCGAGGAAGCTGTGGTCGATAACCAGACCTGGCTCCATGTGGCCATCGGCTACCAAGACTTGGGCTGGATTCGTCAGGATTTGACCTATCAAGACTATGTCTTAACTAACTATAGTGAGCGTAAGCTCATTGACACCGTCCGGCAAATCATGCGCGAGGAAATTGACAGCATGGGTATTATGGCGGGGGCTTCCTTCGTCGATAATGAGACCATGGCCCAAGTGGATGTGGATAATCAAATCTTCTTCCCAGCCAGCACGCAGAAAATCTATGTCTTGACCGAGTTGTACCGCCAGTACAAAGAAGGCAAGCTCCAGCCAAGCCAGACCATGGCCATGGAAGGTTCTAATATTGTGCCGGGTGCCGGCCATATCAATGAGACACCGGCAGGGACCGTCTACAGCCTAGACGAGCTCGTCGATTATGTGGCCATCTATAGTGATAACACGGCGGCTAATATGCTGATTGAAGCCGTGGGTGGCGGGGGCATCGTGACCCAGCACGCCCATGAGTTGGGCATGTTAGATACCTATCTGGAAGGTAAATACTACCAGAATGATAATGGCCGTTTCCAGACCACCCCAGATAATGCGGCGCGGCTCTTCGCCAAACTAGCCAACCATGAACTCAACGGCGAGCCATGGGATTCCATGTTGATTGACAAGTTGCGACTCAACAGCCATTCCTTCCTGCGGACCTATCTCTATGAGACAGATTCCTGGAACAAGTCAGGTCTAGGTGCTCCAGAGCAAAATGACGTGGCCACCTTCGTGACCCAGTACGGCAGCTATTCCATTGCCGTCTACACCAACTCCTGGAGTGACTATGATGCGCGCTTCGACCAAGTAGGCCGCCTGTCCCAACGGGTTTACGAGGCCTTCAACCAGATTCGTTCCGACCTCTGGCACCCTTATGACCCAGAGCAAGGCTTCTATCGTTAGAAATGAAAAAGTCCCAATATATCATATATGATATATTGGGACTTTTCTTTGTGGGTAAGAGTAGAGGGCTGGCGCAATTACATTTTTCTCTTAGGTCAATGTGCTGAATCCTATTTTGGGAAGACTTTAGAGTATTTGTGACTTAAGATGTGGGAAAACAAGTAAATAAATCAATGAAATAAGCATATAGGATAAGCCAAAAATCATGAAAAAGGCATGAGTAGGAATATAGCTTGCTAAAGTCCCCCACGCTAGAGAAGCTAGTGGCATAATGCCCACTGCTATAGTACTTTTTGCCGACAAGACTCGTCCCAAGAATTGTTCAGGAACAAACTCTAAAATTAATGGATTATGGACGGTGTAGTTAAATCCTAGGAAGACAGAAGATAAGCCTACCATAAAGAGTAGTGCGATAGGATTTCTTGTTAGGAGACTTGCTAAGAACATAAAAATGCCATAGAATAACGAGCCTAAAATCATCTTGGTTGAACGCGAATAGGAGTCCAATGCTTTTGTGGTGATTAAAGCACTACCGATTACGACTCCTATGGAAGTGCAGACCCCGAAAAAACCTAAGAAAACAGGGTCATTCCATTCTTCTGCAAGCTGCACTATGTAAATAGATAAACCAGAAAACATGATATTTGCAATTGTCTCTCCAAGCATAAGCCAGAGAGGCATCTGATATTTTTTAAGTAACTTAAAACCTTCTAGCCAATCGATTTTTGATTCAGAATCTACTTTTGGGATTTCTTCATCAATAGCAATAGTGTTAAAAATACTTGCAGATCCTACAAAGGAGGCAACAGAGGTGGCTATTAGGAATAAAGGATGGATAACTTTGAGAGCAAAACCAATCAAACCATTAAATAAGTAATCAGACATTTGATAAGCCATTATCATGTATGATTGAGACTTATCCATATCTTCTTTAGCAACCAGGAGTGGTAAAAATGCGTCTTGCGTCGTATAGGTATTCATCCCAAATAAGCTGCATAGAAAGGCAGAAATACATAATAATAGAGGAAAGTCTATATTAAGTAGTAACAATAAAAAGAGTAACAAAGAGCCAAAGGCTTGCCCGATTTCTAATACGATAAGAAGGGTCTTTTTCTTATGGCGGTCAACAATATGTCCAACTAGGAATTCGAAGAGTGTAGGTAAGTATATGAGGGCATTTAATACCCCCACCCAGAAAATCTCATGAGTGGCTTGTATGAGATACCATGATACAGTTAGTGAGTATATACTATCGCCAAAATTACTTAACAGTCGGCCTGCCCATAGCTTCTTGAAATTATGATTCATGAGGCGCCTCCAGTATCTAAAAATTAGTGCTAATGGGATTGAGTATCCTTTTAGTTTGCATTAAATAGTATACGGTAGGACTTAGGAGAAGGCGGCATTTTTTTCCTATATGATAAAAGAAAGTAAACGCTAAGATTTTTATCAATCACTGTATCTATTTAGGAAATCTTTGTATTCACGTGCTAAATCCGGTCTGCGCATCTGATTAAGAACGGAAATAGCCTGTCGAGAAATAGAGAGTCCTTTATCATAGTTGCCGTGAACTATTAGGTAGATTCCCTTATAAAAATTAATCCGATTAATTTCTGCAAAGTAATCCGTGCCACTTAACAAGTTTTCTGCTTGGATAAATAAATTATTCAGGCCGTCATAGTGTTCATTTTCGATGAGCGTATGGATGATATTGCCGATGATAATGCTTAGTTCATTAACGTGCTTAGGAGATTTAGAGAACTTAGACGAGCGATTAATCGCAATTCTACTCAGGTTATACATTTTATCAATAGGGATAAAATTTAGGCTATTGCCAAATAAAACGAGCTCATATTCTCCCCACTCCTCCACCCGGTAAAGATAATCAGTGATTTTCTTAATTTTATGTGGCTCAAATGATAAGCCGTTCAAAAGATTGATGTACTGACTAATTATAATGAGATTATGTTCGAATCGACTATCACTATACTGCTTCAAAAGTAACTTTTGGTCATCGTATAGTTGATTGAGTAGTGCGAGATCATTATTAACTAGAGCGGTGCTTAATTGTTGAAGAAATGCTGTCTGAGAATATCCCTCTAAATGCCCTAGTATTAATTCGAACTCTCGGTAGGAAATGTTGAGGCGAGATAGTAAACGTATGAACTTGTTAGAAGTAATTTCGTGTTCACCACGCTCAAACTTCGATAAGAAGGGCAAAGATACAATCCCTTTAGATGCTTCTTCAAGGGTCATTCCTTTTGATAGTCTTAGTTCTCTAAAGATAGTTCCTAGTTGCTGAGGGCAAACATTTTTCTTCATTGTTCTTATCACCTTATTTTGATTTAATGTAAACGAAAATATATAGAACTTGCTTGAATATATTATAAGCCAAAAAGAGTGCGGTTTCAACGAGCTGAAGATGATATTCTTTTCTGTTTCTTGCCTATTTCGGGCCTAAAATTTTGCGCTAAAAGAGGGCTAGCATCATGCCAGCCCTCTTTTTAAATTGCTTATTTGCCTTGGTACAAGTCATTAACGCGTTGTTGCACGTCTTTGTTCTCCAAGTATTCTTCATAGGTGGTGTCAATCCGGTCGAAGGCGCCGTTAGGCGTCAACTCGATGACCCGGTTACAGGTGGTGTTGAGGACCTCGTAGTCGTGGGAAGCCATGAGGATGGCGCCCTTAAACTTAATTAGGCCGTCGTTAAGTGCGGTAATAGATTCCAAGTCTAAGTGGTTGGTTGGTTGGTCCAATACCAAGACGTTAGCCTTAGATAACATCATCTTAGATAACATACAGCGAACCTTTTCGCCCCCAGACAGGACATTGACTTCCTTCATCACGTCTTCACCAGAGAAGAGCATACGACCCAAGAAGCTACGCAAGAAGGTGTTGTCGCTCTCTTCCTTGCTAGCGTATTGACGGAGCCAGTCCACAATGCTTAAGTGCACGCCGTCAAATTCGTCGCCAGAGTTCTTAGGCAGGTAGGTTTGGCTAGTGGTTACACCCCACTCGAAGCTACCGCTGTCGGCTTCCATCTTGCCCATGATAATGTCGAAGAATGCAGAGAGGGCGATGTCGTTACGGCTGAGGAAGGCCACCTTGTCATCACGACGGAGAGTGAAGGTAATGTTGTCTAAGACCTTCTCGCCATCGATGGTTTTGCTGAGGCCTTCTACCCGTAGTAAGTCATTGCCGATTTCGCGTTCTGGTGTGAAGCCTACGAATGGGTAACGACGGGAGGATGGTTGAATGTCATCCAGGGTAATCTTATCCAGCATCTTCTTACGGGAAGTTGCTTGTTTGGATTTAGAAGCGTTAGCTGAGAAGCGGGCGATGAAGGCTTGGAGTTCCTTAATCTTCTCTTCCTTCTTAGCGTTTTGGTCAGCAGCCATCTTAGCAGCCAATTGGCTGGATTGGAGCCAGAAGTCGTAGTTACCGACATAGAGCTTGATTTTCCCGAAGTCCACATCGGCCATGTGGGTGCAGACCGTGTTCAAGAAGTGACGGTCGTGGGAAACCACGATAACGGTGTTAGGGAAGTTCAAGATAAAGTCACTCAGCCATTCGATAGCGGCCGCGTCCAGACCATTGGTCGGCTCGTCTAAGAGCAAGTTGTCTGGCTTGCCAAAGAGGGCTTGGGCCAAGAGCACCTTAATCTTGTCGGCTTCAATCAGCTCACGCATGTAGCTGTAGTGAAGGTCCTTGCCAAGACCTAAGCCTTGTAGCATGTTGCTAGCTTCGGCTTCAGCTTCCCAACCGCCCATTTCAGCAAAGGCAGCTTCGAGTTCGCCGGCGCGGACACCGTCTTCATCGCTGAAGTCTTCCTTAGCGTAGATGGCGTCTTTTTCTTTCATAATGTCATAGAGTTCCTTGTGGCCCATCATCACGGTCTCGATAACGGTGAAGTCTTCGAAACCATAGTGGTTCTGGCTGAGGACCGCCAGGCGCTCATGGGGATCCATGGAGACATTCCCGGTAGTTGGTGCGATATCGCCGGCCAAGATTTTCAGGAAGGTAGATTTACCAGCCCCGTTGGCCCCAATAACCCCGTAGCAGTTGCCAGGGGTGAAGGTAATGTTGACATCGTCGAATAATTTACGATCTGAAAAGAGTAAGCTCACGTTTGAAACGTTGATCATTTAAGTGTTTCCTCCTTGGTTCATGTTGGGTCAAGTCAGCTTGACGCATACCCTACTATCATACCATATTTTAGCGGGCTTGGCTCATTTATTTGGCAACTTGAGCCAGTTGACGTTGGACAGCAGCTGGCAAATCAGCAGAAGCCGTCACAATCTCGCCTCTTAGCTTAATGAGGCCAGTCGTGTAGAGATTGACATAGCTAAATTGAGACTCGGCTACGTCTTGTAAGGCCTTGAGTTTTTCAGGGTGACTGCCCCCTTGTTGGCGGACATCGGTATAGAGGCCCACAACCGGGATGCCAGCTTGGTAGGCAATGCCGATTTCAGAGGCTACGCCTGGGTCGATAATCTGACCATCTAGGACGGCCACTAGCACGTCGCTCTTGAGGACGGCTTCCGTATCGTAGCGGGCAATCATTTGGGAATCGGCGTAGGCATTTTTGTCGTTAATGGCTTCTTGCTCCTGGGGTAGGAAGACGGTTAGGTCAGGAACTTGAGCACGTAGATTAGCAACCACTTGGGCGTTGAAGGCACGCTCCATTTCGGTGAAGAGGGGGCTGGCAAAGTATAGATGGGGCATAATGACTCCTCCTTGGGCATTGATACCTTCATTATAACGGAGATTGTGTCAATTAGCTATTGCAAAATCACCAGAAAATGGTAGACTAGATAGGGTCGCTGTCATGATGGGACAGCCCCCTGCGACACTTAGCATCCTTTGGTCGCAGTAAGTACTAGTCGGCCTGAGCCGGACTACAAAGGAGGAACTTATATGAATAACCATCTTAAACCTAGTTGGCTAAGCTGGCCCAACTGGAAGGACAGCCGTGAGCTGACCCGCGCAGGCTTAGTTGCCGGCCTCTATATCGTTTTAACTTTCCTGACCCTGCCATATTCTTTTGGCTTGGTTCAGTTCCGCTTGGCAGAGACGCTTAACTTCACTAGTCTCTATAACAAGCGCTATGTCTACGCCTTGACCTTAGGGGTCTTCATCGTCAATGCCTATCAATATGGACCTGTTGACATGATCGTAGGCTCCTTGCAGACCTTACTCTTCCTCTGGTTAGCACGCTGGATTGGGGACTTGGTTGTCGCATTTTTTGCCAAAGGGGCATCCGCTAAGATCCAAACCATTATACGTTACGCTGTCTTGACCCTGGTCTTCTCCCTATCCATGTTTGTCATTGCCTTAGAGATGGTGGTGGTAGGCGTAGCAGAAGCTGGCTTCTGGGCAGCCTACACACAACTCTTCACTAGCGAATTGGTTATGTTGACACTAGGCTCCGTCATCATGTACTATGTCAGCCAACGTGTAGACCTTGAACGCTAATTAATTTTAAGACGAGGACTTGTCCTCGTCTTTTTTGTGTAAATAGTGCTCTTTTGAACACGTAATTTGGCAGCCCTGCCCCCTATTTATCTATGTAATAGATAAATAGGGGAGTGATAGCAAGGCCAAGAAGCTAGCGCCCAAAATCTACTAAAACAGAGGCCAAGCCGTGAGCCAATGGCCCACTCCGCCGAGTGGTCCACTAGCTAGCTTGGTAAGTGCCCAAAAACGACTAAAAGGGCGCAAAAGCTGTGAGCCAGTGGCCTACTCCGTCGAGTGGACCACTAGCTGGCATGTTAAGTGTCTAAAAACGACTAAAAGGAACTCATCCTGATAAAATCCCTTCACAGAAATATTTGTAAAAAAGTTGCACGTCTAATCATTGCAACTTCACAAATTTCGCCCACCGTGATATCTTCAAGCTTCTCAATAATAAGGTAACAGAGGACTTTACAGCTCAAAAATCAATCCATTGAAAATCAAGGAAGAAATGGAAAAACTCGTTGCTGTTGCGAACGGAATTCCAGATGTTCCAGACTAATATCAGGAAAAATGGGGAAATCAGTAATCCTTAGTAAGAGCACATGAAAAGCAACCGTCGGGTTGATTGTTATAATGCTTTGAGAAAGGCATTCAGGTCCAGCTGCACTTGTACAAGCGAAATCTGGTCCCAGAAGCCGTCTGTTTTCAAGCGTGGAATCAGGTGGACATGGAAATGGGTGCCAGCGTCGAACAAGCAATCATTGCAAGCTATGGTTACCCCGTCGATAGCTAATGTTTGACAGAGCTTTTCAGTCAAAAAGACTTCTAAGTCTGATAATTCGTAGCGAACAGCAGTGCTAAGCTGACTAAGTTGCTGGTAATGGTCCTTACTAATGATAAGCAAGTGTCCAGTTTGGATAGGATCAATGTCCCACACAACCTTAAAATGCTCCGTCTGGTAGAGAATATCTTCTTCTTTGAGTTGATGACAAAAAATGCAGGTCATATCTTTTCTCCTATCGATCTTCTATTAAGAGTAGAGTCAGTGCCTCTTTGATATATTCTTTGGTTTGGGTAGCTCGTTTTTGTGTATTGGTCATCCTTTCTCCTTAAATCAACAATTTTGAAATTTTGATTATAGCTTTCTTTCTAGGTCTAGCATATACCAATAAAGCGTTTTAATCAACGTGTTGTCCATTTAGTTTGGTTTGTTTGAATCAAAAGAGCAAAATTGTTGAGGAGAATATGGCTTATATTGAAGTAAAGCACAGCTATAATCCTTATCATGTTGGAGAAACAGAAATCGTCACTAACAATGATATTAACTTTGAAATTGAAAAAGGAGAACTGCTTATCATCTTAGGTTCATCTGGTGCGGGAAAATCGACCGTCTTGAATATTTGAGGTGGAATGGACACCAATGATGAAGGAAATGTCATTATTGATGGTACAGATATTTCAGACTACAATGCTCATCAGTTGACCAAATACCGCCGTGAAGATGTAGGACTTGTAATTTAAGGGTACCGATGGATAGTGTCCATTGGCGTTCATAGTAGCCGTTGCGATAGTCTTGGCGCTGGTCGGAGCGTTCATGGGGAGCGGCTTGGATGAACTGGTGGCGTTCTTCTTCCATGTAGGCATTAAAGACGGTAATGGCCAGCGACTTCATGAGCGTGTTCATGTCACTGTTTAAAACTGCCTCTGTTAATTCTTCAAGTTTTAGGTTAATATTAAGGTAAGTCATGGTAATCTCCTCTTTCAATGTTGTCGGACAACTACATTGTACCAGAGATTACCTGGCTTTTTCTTTTTACACAATTATAGGGGACTTAATCAGATAAATAGGGGAGTGGCAACAAGGCTAAGAAGCTAGCGTACAAAAGATACTAAAACAGAGCCCAAGCCGCGAGCCAGTGGTCCACTCCGCCAAGTGGACCACTAGCTGGCTTGGCAAGTGTCTAAAAACGACTAAAAGGGCGCAAAAGTCGCGAGCTAGTGGTCCACTCGGTCGAGTAGACCACTAGCTGGCTTGGCAAGTGTCTAAAAACGACTAAAAGGGCACAAAAGTCGTGAGCCAGTGGCCCACTCCGCCGAGTGGACCACTAGCTCCTCCGGGTACCGCACCCCCTACCTAGCCACCTCACTTAATATCAGCCCCAAAATATGTTACAATATGGAAAACCCTACCAAACTCAGAGAAAGGACGTGCTAAGATGACCATGCAAACGACCATTGTTTACGCCCACCCCTATGAGGGCAGTCTCAACCATGCTATTTTGGAGCGCCTAGTCGCCACCCTAGAAGCCAAGGGCCACCCGGTGACCGTACTCGACCTCTATGCTGACCAGTTCAATCCGGTTCTGTCGGCTACGGACTTAGCCGTCTATGGGGAAGGCAAGACGACCGATCCCCAGGTAGAGCGCTATGTCCAAATTTTGGACCAGACAGAGCAAATTATTTTCATCTATCCTATTTGGTGGTATGACATGCCCGCCATTATGCGGGGCTTCCTGGATAAGGTGCTGCTGCCTAAGTCGGCCTTCGAGACCGAAAATCAACGCCTCCTAGCCAGCCGCCAGGTGCGCAAGACCTACATTTTCACGACTTCAGCCGCTTCTACGGAAGACTTGGAGCAGGTCTTTGGCGACCCTATTCGGGGCACGACCATGGCCGGCACCTTCAAGGATGTGGGCTTCCTCAATCCTATTTGGTACAATCTGGGCGGCATCGGCCATATCAGCCAGGAGGAGATTGACGTCTATCTGGCCACCCTGTCCAGTCGCGTTTAAGGAGGAGAGGCCTGGCCCTCTCTTTTTTTGTTGGAATATGCTAAAATAAGAAGGAAAATGATTGGAGGTGGCTCCGCGTGTTAGAAAATGTAAAAATCGGTGTCTTTGTCATGGGGGGCATCGCGGCCTATAAGGTACCAGAACTGGTCCGCCAGTTAATTAAAAAGGGTGCCCAAGTTCAGGTGGCCATGACTCAGTCGGCCCAGGAATTTGTGACGCCGCTGACCTTGCAGATCCTGACCAAGCGTCCGGTCCTGACCCATACTTTTGACGAGCGGGAGCCCAGCCAAGTCCAACATGTGGCCATGGCTGACTGGTGCGACCTAGCCCTGGTGGTGCCAGTCACAGCCAATGGTCTAGCCAAAATGGCGCACGGACTGGCAGATGATGTGGTGACCACTACCCTCTTGGCCGTGACGGCCCCTGTTCTGGTGGTGCCGGCCATGAATGTCCATATGTACGAGAACCCCGCGACCCAGCGCAACCTGGCCCAACTGCGAGCAGATGGCCTGACCATTATGGAGCCTGACACAGGTTTCTTAGCGGAAGGCTATGAAGGCAAAGGCCGCCTACCTGAACTCCATCGCATTGTGGCCCAAGTCGAGCGCCTCTATGCCCGGACCCATTTGCCTCAAAGCTTAGCCGGCAAGCAGGTCATTGTCTCGGCCGGGGGTACTCGCGAGCGCATTGATCCGGTCCGTTATATCAGCAATGATTCGTCTGGCAAAATGGGCTATGCCATGGCCCAGGCGGCTGACTGGTTGGGCGCGACCGTCACCTTGGTCTCCACTACTCAGAGCCTCCTGCCACCAGAAGGTGTCCAAGTCCAAGAGGTGGCGTCAGCCCAAGAGTTGGCCCAAGCCATGACATCACGCTATGACCAAATGGACTATGTCGTCATGGCTGCAGCCGTCAGCGACTATCGGGTCAAGCATCCTCATGATCAGAAGATTAAGAAGGTGGCCGGCCAGACGGACTGGCAACTAGACCTAGTCGAGAACCCAGATATTTTGGCCCAATTGGGCCAAAACAAGCGCCAGCAAGTCCTTATCGGCTTTGCGGCGGAAACCCAGAATTTGCTAGAACATGCCCGAGCTAAGTTAAGCAAGAAAGGGGCCGACTGGCTCATCGCCAATGATGTGTCCAACCCGGCCATCGGCTTCAACTCCGACAAGAACCAAGTCTATGTCCTGGGGGCTCAGGGTCAGGAAGTTCTCCTGCCCCAACAGTCCAAGACCAGCCTAGCCTTGGCTGCCTGGCAAGTGATTCTAGCTGAAGGAGAAGAGACACTATGACAATTCGTGTAGCCGGATTGGCCAGTGGTTACCGCCAGGTGCCGGTCATCCAAGACATTAACTTCCAGATTGAGTGGGGCCAAATTGTCGCCCTGATTGGGCTCAATGGGGCGGGCAAATCCACCCTGCTCAAGACTATCCTGGGCTTGCTTAAGCCCCAAGCTGGGACGGTCACCCTGGACGGTCTCAGCCTGCAGGAAAACCACCAGGCCTTTGCCAGCCAGCTAGCCTATGTGCCTGAGACGCCCATTCTCTATGAAGCTCTGACCTTGCGCGAGCACCTGGAACTGACGGCCCTGGGCTATGGCCTAGACCCGGCAGTCGTGATGGACCGGGCTCAACCCCTACTCAAGCTTTTCCGTTTGGACAAGCAGTTGGATTGGTTCCCGACCCACTTTTCTAAGGGCATGAAGCAAAAGGTCATGATTGTCTGCGCCTTGGTCTCCGATGCCAAATTCCTGATTATTGACGAGCCTTTCTTGGGCTTAGACCCCTTGGCCATTCAGCAATTCAAGGACATTCTCCAGGCCCGCGCCCAAGCCGGCTGCGCCATCCTCTTGACGACTCACGTCCTAGGCTTGGTGGAAAATATAGCCGACTCCTACCTCATGATGCAGGCAGGTCGCCTCTATGCTCAGGGTACCCTAGCGGACTTGCAAGAAGCCCTAGAAGCGCCTGGTGCTAGTCTGGATCAACTCTATATCCAAATGGCCAGTCGCGAGGTGACGGCATGAAGGATTTGAACAGTCTCTGGCAGGGCCGTTTACAGGACTTTGCCAAGACCATGAGTCGCTACAGCCGGCTCATTCTCAACGACCACATGGCCCTCATTCTCTTAGTGGCTTTCGGTTTCTTCAGTATCTATTACCAACAATTATTGACTTCCCTGCAAAGCCAGCCACCTCAAGGCTTGGGACTGATGATGACAGCGGTCTGCTTGCTAGTCTGGTGGGCAGGCCTGGCTTGGGGTCGGCCCTTACTCCTGACCTACGAGCCGGACAAGAGCTATCTCTTCGCCCGCGGTTATCAATGGCATGCTGTTTGGAAATGGGGCGTCTGGTTAGGCGCCCTTACTCCTAGTCTGGTCTTGGCTGTCTTGACCTTGTTGCTGGCGCCCCTGATTAGTTTGGGCTTTGCTTGGTCCTTAGGTCAGGCCCTCTATCTGATTGTCTATGTAGTGGCCGCCAAGTTCCTAGTGGCTTGGGCCGGCTATCTAGGTTTTTATAGCGGCTTGCTGCCAAAAGCTTTGTCTGGTTCTCTGTTAGCTCTGGCCTTGGCAGGACTGGGAGCGGGGAGCTTGTGGCTGCCGGCTAACCTGGCTTTGGGACTTTTAGCCTTGCTGCTGATTCTAGGCGCTGCCTTTCTCTGCTGGACCTGCCGCAAACTAGACCAACATTGGATTGAGTTTGAAGCCTTAGTAGCCCAAGAGCAAGCCCGGCGCGCCAGCCTCTATCGCTGGTTGGCCCTCTTTGCAGAGGTGCCCCAACAGATTCCGCCGATTAAGCGACGAGCTTATTTAGATGGCGTCCTCAAGAGTCTGTCTGGGCGCCTGGCCAATCGCTACGCCTATCTCTACCTGCGCCATCTAGTGCGCAATACCGCCTATTCCGGCATCTGGCTACGGGTGCTGATTTTCTTCAGCCTGGTCATCGTCAGCAGTCAACAAGTCTGGCTTTGGGCAGCAGCCGGTGCACTGAGCACAGTCTTGACCCTAGTTCAGCTCATGCCCCTAGCCCTAGAGCCTCTGCGCCACCCGCTAGAGCGCCTCTATCCGGCTGGCCAACAGTCCCTAGTAGCTGCCATGCGCCCCGTACTGGCCATGATTCTAGCCTTACAGTTGCTAGTCTATAGCCTCTTGCTTGCTCTTCTAGCTCAGGGTAACTGGTCTCACTTGGGCCTCTGCCTCTTGATTTGGCTAGCCGTTGCAGCACTAGGCCTCCTAGTTTACCTGCCATTTTGGATTGGCCGCCATAGCCGATTACATTAATGAAGTTTACCCCCTCTTTCAATAACCTATTGAAAGAGGGCTTTTTGTATAGCTATAAAAATCCCTGCCTTTCCTAGGAGCCAGTGGCCCACTTTGAAGAGTGGACCACTAGCTCCTAGGAACTCGCCGAAAACGAGCCGAAATCCGGGAAAAGTGTTGAGCCAGTGGTCCACTTTGTCGAGTGGACCACTAGCTCCTAGGAACTTGCCGAAAACGGGCCGAAATCTGGGGAAAGCGCCGAGCCAGTAGTCCACTTCGAAGAGTGGACCACTGGCTCGGGGCGAGAACACGGAAAGTGAGTTTTTCTGGCGCCAAACGCTCCAAGCCCGACCTATTTTCCCTAACCTAAAAAAATACTTTCAGCATTTTAAGTAAATTTTAACTAGGGCCTCTATACTGAAATCAAGTTAAGTGATAGAGGGGACATCTGACTATCACTTAACCCATTATTAAAATAATCCAAGATTACTACACGCAAGACCAATAAGGGAGGTCCATATCATGAGAAAAAGTATTACGATCGCCACCCTCATCAGCCTGACCGCCAGTATGTCCTTGGCTTATCCAGTCTTAGCTCAGTCGGGCGCGCAGGAAAGTCAGTCAGTGACCAGTTTCCAGGCCCAAACCAGCTATGATGAGAGCCAGGCTAGCCAAATAACTTTGACTGATCAAACGGCCACCGTCACAGGGCAAGGCGCCAGCTTCAGCGACCAAACGCTGACCATTACCCAAGCTGGCACCTACGTCCTGACCGGTAGCGGCAAGAACATCAAGCTAGTGGTAGAGGCAGCTGACACTGACCAGGTCCACTTGGTCTTTCAAAATCTGACCCTAGAAAGGGAGGGAACCCTGCTGCAAGTTAACAAGGCCCAAGAAGTTGTCATCAGTCTAGCGGAAGGCAGTCAGAATGCTTTGACAGAAAGCCAGGCTAGCGACGATGAAGAGGTCAAAGCCACTATCCACAGTCAGGTGCCTCTGACCCTGAACGGGACAGGTAACTTGACCCTCACGGCTCTTACCAAGAATGCCTTAGAGGTGGAAGACGACCTCAAGCTCTTAGGCGGGACCTATACCGTCAAAGCCGCCAACCATGGCTTCAAGGCCGAGGGTGCCCTCGCTATTGAGGCAGCTACTCTGACCATTGAAGCAGGCAAAGACGGTCTCCATGCTGAGCATGACGAGATGATCGAACGAGCTAACATTAGCCTCAATCCGACTCAATTAAGTATTGCTGCCACCGAAGATGGGGTGGATGCCGGCAATGAATTGACCATTAAAGGCGGGACGATTACCGTTAGCCAAAGTGAGGAAGGCCTAGAAGCGCGTGTCATCCGCCAACTAGGTGGCGATGTCACCATCAAGAGTAGCGATGACGGGGTCAACGCTTCGGCAGGCTCCTCTAACAAGACAAGTGACACGAGCGCTACAAGCAAGACAAGCGAAACTAGCACCACAAGTAATACAGCTGACACCAGCTCTTCTGCTAGCCAGGCCACTACTGATTCAGACACTGCCAGCTCTTCTGCCAGCCAGGCCACTGCCGACTCAGCAGCCGGCAGTAAGGCTGACCAAGACAACAAGGACAAGAATGCAACCCCACCGTCTCCACCGGCTGGCCAAGCGCCGCCACAAGGCAGCCAGCCACCGCAAAATGGACAAGGGCCTGGCGGCATGCCACCAGGTGGCCAGGAAGAAAGTGACCCAAGCCTACAAATCATCCTTGAAGGTGGGACCCTCACCATTGATGCAGAAGGCGACGGCATTGATTCCAACGGGACGGTCACCATTAGTGGTGGTAGCCTCGTCGTCAATGGCTCAGTCCAAGGCGGTAATGGCCCCCTCGATGCAGCGGGCGACATCACCATCACAGGCGGCACGGTCTGGGCCTTAGGGACCTCCGACATGCTGCAAGGTTTCGCCCAAGGATCGACCCAGGCTTCCATTACTGCTAACATAGCAGGGACCGCAGGCCAAACGCTGATCATCCTCGATGCCAATGGCAAGGAAGTGGCACGTCAGACGGCAAGCAAGGATTTCCAAGCGGTCATTATGTCCAGTGCTGACCTAGTAGACGGTCAGACCTACACCATCCAGGTGGAAGGGACGACCCAAACTGCCGCGGCAGCCCTTGTCACTCCTGTGACAGGCGGTTTTCATCCCTAATCATTAGGGTCATTCTCCTCTGCGAAGCTAAGTGCCGATACTTAGCTTCGTATTTTTTTTAGATGGGATAAGGCTCGGCAGCTGACTCGAGAAGATACTTGTAAATGTAAGATAAGTATGTCATAATAATAGTGTAAAAACAGCGGTTTCTGATGGAACTAGTTCCAAAATTGAAACTGCAATATCTTGAATACTCATCACGAGAAGGGGAGGATGTGACTGGTGTTAGTTATAATACCTGTCTATCCCAAGCACCATACCCCTGTGAGCTAGTGGATAACTTGCCCAGTCTGGCCAGTCAATGCCAGACAGTGACCCAGTCCAATGGGGTGGCGCCGGATAGATATGCTGATTAAGCGAGAGGGCCCGTTTAGGCCCAAAACGGCACAAGTTAAAGGGGTGAGGACCGCAATCTAGTAAGTGAAGAGTGTTGACGCAACTGATGAATCGTGAGAATTTGACGTTGGTCCCCAGGGGCTTGCGTGTGGATGAAAGGACGCGTTTATAACGAAAGAATCTGACCATAGGCCAAGGGGCTAGTGGGCAGTTTTCCAAGTCATAAAACGAATTCAAACACGGTAAATAGGCGTCAAAAGTTTGTGGGCAGGGCATTATACACAATCTTTTGACATTTTTTTGTATTTTCCGTTTGGATTTAATTGGATTTAATGTAAGATAATGTTGGATTATGTAAGTGAAGCAAGCGTAAGAGATTTTTAGTAAGATACAGTCCAGACGCCCTCGAGGCAGTCTTAGACGCACTTGTCATAAGCTCTATGCTACTCACTACCAGCGAAGGCTAGATAATCGCTAGGAGGGTAACAATGACAACGATTAATGATATTGCAAAATTAGCAGGTGTTGCCAAAAGTACGGTTTCTAGACATTTGAACGGGGGTTCCGTCAGCCGGAAAACAGCTGCCAAGATTGAGGCAGTCATCAAGCAAACCGGCTACGTACCTAATTCTTTTGCCCAAAGCTTGAAAGCCAAGGAGAGCCGTATGATTGGCGTGATTATACCGCGGCTTGATAGTTTTTCAGCCAACTGTATCCTGAGTGAGATTGACGAAGTTTTCCGTCAGCACAACTATCAGGTTTTAATTATTAATTCTAATTTCTCGGTCAGCCGGGAAGAAGAGGCCCTCAGAACCTTCCAAGTTAACAAGATGGATGGGGTCATCTTCCTCATGTCCCACACCGACAACCGGATTATTGAACTGATCGAGAATGTCCAGGTGCCAATCGTGACCATTGGTCAAGAATTCTTGGACGAGAATACCATTTACTACGACGAGGAGAGTGCAGGCCGCCAGCTGGCCGACTACCTCTATGCCATGGGCCATCGGGACATGGACTTCTTGACCGTGACCACAACCGACCCAGCCGTGGGCATTAAGCGCCGGGATGCCATTAAGCGGGAATTCCTCAAGTATGGGGATACTAGCTTCCGCGAGTACAGCTGTGGCTTCAACCTCATGGATGGCTACCAAGTGACGCGGGATCAAGTGCTGCTCAATAAGCCTCGCCTGATTGTGGGGGCAACCGATATTATTGCCATTGGTGCCATGCGAGCTTGCCTAGAGGCAGGTTATCAGGTACCAGAGCAAATTAACTTTGCTGGTTTTGGCAATAATGTCCTAGGTTCTTCTATCTATCCTGGCTTGACGACGGTAGAATATCCTTATCGTCATGCTGGCTATGTTGCTACCAAAATGTTACTAGATAGAATACAAGGCCAAGGCACAGTTACTAAACGCAAGCTCGAAACTTCCCTTGTTATCAGACAGTCTGTTACAGCTGTCTAGACCAACATGAAAACTAAACGATTTCATTTTCACATTTAATTATATTGACACCGGTTCTATTCCAAGTATAATAAGGCTTAGAGGAGAACCGGTTTCTTTTCTACAGGCAATTATTATTTTAGTCTCATCTGCATGAAGGAGGAACACAAATGGGATTTAAAGAAATCGCACAAGATGTTGTCAAATACCTAGGTGGTAAGGAAAACATCTCTAGCGTCGCACACTGCGCAACTCGTCTACGTGTTATGGTCAAAGACGAAGCCAAAATTGATAAGGAAGCCATCGAAAATACCGACAAGGTCATGGGTGCTTTCTTCAACTCCGGTCAATACCAAATTATTTTTGGAACCGGTACGGTCAACAAGGTCTATGAAGAAGTATCAGCCTTGGGCGTTAACGCTGTAACCAAGTCCGACCAAAAAGAAGAAGTGAAACCACAAGGGAATGTCCTACAACGTATGATCCGGACCTTCGGGGACGTCTTCGTACCAATCATCCCTGTCTTGGTGGCAACCGGTCTCTTCATGGGGGTTCGGGGTGTCCTCACTCGTCCAGAAGTGATCGGCCTCTTCGGATTAACCGATCCTAAGCAAATCGACCAAAACTTCTTACTCTATACACAAATCTTAACCGATACCGCCTTCGCCTTCTTACCAGCCTTAGTTGCTTGGTCTAGCTTCAAGGTCTTCGGTGGCAACCCTGTCTTAGGGATTGTCCTTGGTTTAATGATGGTCAACCCTGCCTTGCCTAACGCCTATGCAGTAGCAAGTGGGGATGCGCAAGCCTTAACCTTCTTCGGCTTCATTCCAGTCGTAGGTTACCAAGGGACTGTCTTGCCAGCCTTCTTCGTCGGTTTAATCGGGGCTAAACTTGAAAAATGGCTCCATGACCACGTTAAGGATACTTTTGACTTGATCGTGACACCATTCTTAACCTTCTTGGTGATGTCTATCTTAGGTCTCTTCGCTATTGGGCCAGTCTTCCACTCCTTGGAAACAGTCGTACTGGACGTAACCAAGCAGATCTTGACCTTGCCATTTGGTTTAGCGGGTCTCATCGTCGGTGGTGTTCAACAAATCATCGTGGTTACCGGGATTCACCACATCTTCAACTTCTTAGAATTACAATTATTGACTAACGGCGACAAGACTAACCCACTGAACGCTTACTTCACTGCTGCCATGGCAGGTCAAGCAGGGGCAACCTTCGCTGTAGGTTACAAGACAGTCAACAACAAGGTTCGTGCCTTGGCATACTCTTCAGGGATTTCCTGCTTGCTAGGGATTACAGAACCAGCTATCTTCGGGGTTAACCTCCGTTATGGTAAACCATTCGTTATGGGTCTCGTTGCTGGGGCTGCGGGTGGTTGGTTAGCAGGCCTCTTCAAATTAGCAGGGACCGGTATGTCTGTCACTGTTTTACCAGGGGTCTTACTCTACCTCAACAATATCTTTGCTTACCTCTTGGTGCTGGCAGTCAGCTTCGGGATTGGGTTCGGCTTGACCTACGCCTTCGGTTACAAAGAAGACAAACAAGCTTAAGCACAAGCATGACTTATGACAGGACGGGGCAACTCGTCCTGTTTTCATAGGTGCCTACTGGCAGCTGTGCTATAATGAAGTTAGCCTATAATCAAAAAGGAGGACCAGCCATGTCAAGCCGCAACAAAGGGACTTACGCCCAACACTTCCACCTGACGCCTGAGCAGGGACTACTCAATGACCCCAACGGGCTCTGCTATTTCCAGGGTTACTATCATATTTTCTATCAATATAACCCGTATGCGACCGACCACTCTACCAAATACTGGGGTCATGTCCGGACCAAGGACTTCGTGACCTATGAGCAGTTGCCGGTAGCCCTCAAGTCTGATGACTGGTTCGATAAGAACGGGGTCTATTCAGGTGGTGCCATCGTCCACGAGGATACCCTCTACCTCTTCTATACCGGCAATACCAAGGATGAGGCAGGTCGCCGGACTAGCTACCAATGTATTGCCACTTCGACAGACGGCATTCATTTCACCAAATTAGGCCCTGTGACTGAGCAGTTGCCGGACTATACCGGCCATGTGCGGGATCCTAAGGTCTGGTATGATGCGTCCGTCCAAGGTTGGTGGATGTTACTGGGGGCTCAGCGCTTAGATAAGACCGGCGACACCGTGGCCTTCTTCTCTAAAGACCTCAAAGACTGGGACTACCGCGGTTCTATCTTCCAATTTGATCAGCCCCTGGGCTATATGTGGGAGTGCCCGGATATGGTCTTCTTGACGGACGAGGTGACAGGCCAGGACAAGGCCGTCTTCATCTTCTCACCTCAAGGGGTCGACCCAATTGGGGATAGCTACCATAATATCTTTAACACCACTTACTTAGTCGGGACCTGGGATAGCCAGACTGGTCGCTTCCTGCCGGATAATGCGGACTTTGCGGATATGCAGGAGTGTGACCGTGGCTTTGAATACTATGCGCCTCAGTCCTTTGTGGCGCCTGATGGCCGGGTCATCCAATACTCTTGGATGGGCATTACCTGGCCTGACCAGGAGGCCGCCATCCCAACCCGCCAGGACGAATGGATTCATCATCTGACCATTCCGCGCCAGTTACGCCTAGTAAATGGCAAACTCTATCAGACGCCGATTGCCGAATTGGCAGGCCTGGCAGGAACTAGCCAACCGCTGGCTTGGACCACGGCAGACTTCCGCCTAGCTTTGGCGGGCCGGGCGCAAAGAGTGCAAGTGGACTTTGAGACTTTAGCAGATTGGGAACTCTCCTTAGATGATAACGTGACAGTCAAATACCAGGCCGCTCAAGGCCGTCTAAGTTTAGCCCGCTTCAACTGGTTGACCGGCTTGCAAGAATGGCGCCATATGCAGCTAGAAGAGGAGCTCAAGCACTTAGACCTTTGGTTAGATGCTAGCTCACTAGAGGTCTTTGTCAATGGCGGACAAGTAGTTGCCTCCCTCCGTTACTTCGCCAAAGAGCCCCTGACGCGCCTAGAAGGCAAGGGCGCCGTCGGTCTCCAGGCTAAGCTAGTAGCCACCCAGTTGGCCGCTCATCAATATATATAGGAAGAAAAAGGGGCGTCAGCCCCTTTTTTGTTTAGTTTTGGACACGTAATTTTGCTAACTCGTCCCCTATTTATCTATGTAATAGATAAATAGGGGAACTAATTTTACTAGCCAGCAAATCCTCTCAAATAAGTCGCCTCAATAGCCAGCAAATCCTCTCAAATAAGTCGCCTCAATAGCCAGCAAACTCTCTAGGTAACCGCCGAAAACGGGGCAAAAGCCAGGAAAACGCCGGAAACAGGGCAAAAGCTAGGAAAAGCTCCGCGCCAGTGGTCCACTTTAAAGAGTGGACCACTAGCTCCCAGAAGCCCGTCGAAAACGGGCCGAAACCTAGGAAAATCGTCGAGCCAGTGGTCCACTCCGTCGAGTGAACCACTAGCTCCCCAACAACCCACCCAAAAC
The DNA here is from genome assembly GCF_057275535.1 of Abiotrophia sp. NCBI lineage: Bacteria > Bacillati > Bacillota > Bacilli > Lactobacillales > Aerococcaceae > Abiotrophia > Abiotrophia sp. The sequence goes on along the minus strand of NZ_DBHIRJ010000002.1, from coordinate 178,250 downwards.
AGGCCGAAATCCAGAAATCGCCCTCACAGCCAGCCCCCCAAAACGGCACCGATTCCGCGCCACATAAGGCCTAGACAAGAAAATGAGCAAAAGATTAAAAAACTTTAATAAAAGCATTGTAAAATGAGCCGGAGTAGTGTATACTTTTCTCATCATCATGATTTAGGAACCATATTTTAGGAGGTACACTATGAATTTTAAAAAGTTAGGAACAGCACTCTTCGCGGGTCTCTTGCTCGCATCCCCATTAGCAACTGTCTCAGCCCAAGACACCGTTAAAGTCGGCGGTAACTTCGAGCTCTCAGGGGCGGCGGCTGCTTACGGGACGCCAATGGCTAGTGGTTTGAAATTAGCTGTTAAGCAATACAATGAAGAACACGGCGGCGTTAACGGCAAGAAAGTTGAAGCGCAAGTCGAAGACAACAAGTCTGATAAGACAGAAGCCGCTGCGGCTGCAACCAAATTAGTCGCTGCCGGCGTGGCAGGGATTGTAGGTCCTGCAACTACCGGGGATGCCTTAGCAGAAATTCCAGTCGCTAACGACGGCAAAACACCAGCTATCTTCCCTGCTGCAACTGGTAACGGGATTACCCTCGACTCTGCAGGCAAAGTCTACGACTACATCTACCGTGTCTGCTTCGAAGATTCCTTCCAAGGGGTGGCCGCTGCTAACTACTTAGCGGATACTCAAGGTTACAAGAAAGTGGTTCTCTTGGTTGACCAAGCGAACGACTACTCACAAGGTTTGGCTGATAGCTTCGTTAAGCAATTTGAAGCTAAAGGCGGGACCATCGTAGCCAAAGAATCTTACCAAACTAACGATACTGACTTCTTAACTGTCTTGACTAACATCTCTACTCAAGACTTCGACGCCCTCTACGTACCAGGTTACTATACTGAAGCTGGTTTGATCATCAAGCAAGCGCGTGAACTCGGGATCGACAAGCCAATCGTCGGTGGTGACGGTTTTGCTAACGACACCTTAGTTGAATTAGCAGGTAAAGACAACCTTAACAACGTCTTCTACACTTCTCACTACTCTGACAAGAGTGATGACCCAGCAGTCAAGAAATTCGTAGAAGCTTATGAAAAAGAATACGGCAAGAAGCCAGATACTTTCGCAGCTCTCGCTTACGATGCGACTAACGTGCTCTTACAAGCTATCAAGGATGCCGGCTCAACCGACCCACAAGAAGTCAACAAAGCCTTGGCTAAAATCAAAGACTTCAAAGGGGTAACCGGGACCTTCTCATTTGACGAAAAACACAACCCAGTGAAGACAGCGGTAATGCTCCACTTCGAAAAAGGTGAAGTTACCGAAGCTGTGAACGTGTCAGCTGAGTAATCGACAGCAGACCCCTCATGCTAGTGTCGTATTGTTGCTTGGACATCCAGTCATAGCACAATACGACCTTTTTCATGAGGAAGTATGGCGCCTCAGCCTTAGGACTGCTATACTTAATTTGTAGCCATCATACATAGAAAGGAGCTTATGCCTATGAACCTCCAGTGGTTCTTACAACAACTTTTTAACGGCTTGTCGACGGGGAGTATCTACGCCTTGATCGCCTTGGGTTACACCATGGTCTATGGGACCATCCGCTTGATTAACTTCGCCCACGGGGACATCCTCATGATGGGGGCCTTCTTCGGTTTCTATCTGGTTAATGTCCAGGGCATGGACTTCTACTTATCCTTAGCTTTAACCATGGTCTTCACCTCCGTCTTAGGGGTGACCATTGAACGGGTGGCCTACAAGCCCCTACGTAAATCGACTCGGGTAGCTGCCCTTATCACCGCGATTGGGGTCTCCTTCCTCTTAGAAAATGCCATGATCTATTTCTTCGGTCCGGAAGTCAAGGCTTACCCAACTAGCTTTACGACCACCACCTTCAAAGTTATGGGAGCGGTAATTAACTCCAAACAAATCTTAATCTTCGTGACCACTATCCTCTTAATGGTAGCTCTACAATTTATTGTTAAGTACACCAAGATGGGGAAAGCCATGCGGGCGGTTGCGGTCGATGAAGAAGCAGCTCAACTCATGGGGATTAACGTTGACGCGGTGATTTCCTTTACCTTTGCGCTAGGCTCTGCCCTGGCAGGGGTAGCTGGCGTCCTCTACGGTCTCTACTCCAACCAAATGGCGGCCACCATGGGCTTGACGCCAGGGCTTAAGGCCTTCGTCGCTGCCGTTGTTGGTGGGATTGGCTCCATTCCGGGTGCCATGGTCGGGGGTTACCTAATCGGTCTCTTGGAGACCTTCGTCTCCGCCTTCGGGGGGTCTGCCTTCAAGGATGCGGCCGTATATGCCCTCTTAATTGTTATCTTGCTCGTCTTGCCGGCAGGTCTCTTCGGTAAGAACGTCAAAGAGAAAGTGTAGGTGAAGCCACATGCAACGATTCCATCAACGCAACCTGATTTGGTTGACGGCAGCCCTCCTGGGTTATGGCCTCTTGTGGCTCTTAACGTCGACTAACTTAATCGATTCCTACTACCAAATCACCTTAATCAAAATTATGATTGATGTCATCTATGCCATCGGGCTCAACCTGGTCTTAGGGGTAGCCGGCCAGTTCTCGCTGGGGCATGCGGCCTTTATCGCTGTGGGGGCTTACTCAGGTGCCATCTTCGCAACACGTCATGCAGACCTAGGTGGTCTCTGGACTGGGATGCTGGTCGGTGCGGTAGTAGCCGCTGTCTTGGCTGTCTTAGTCGGGATTCCAACCTTGCGCCTACGCGGGGACTACTTGGCCATTGCTACCCTGGGTGTTTCTGAAATCATCCGGGTCGTCATCACCAACTACAAGACCCTAACCAACGGGCCTCAAGGGATCAACGCCATTCCTAAAGTGGCGACCTGGCCATTAGTTTACTTCTTCATGGTAGTGACTACCATCGTCATCCTCAACTACTTCTACTCCAGTGCGGGCCGGGCAACCTATGCCATCGAGCAAGATGAGATTGCTGCAGAGTCCATGGGGGTTAACGTGACTAAGTACAAGGTTATCGCCTTCGTCTTAGGTGCCATCACAGCTGCTATCGGCGGTGCCCTCTATGCTGGTAACATCGGGGTCGTCACCCCAGGGGACTTCACCTTCAACAAATCCATTGATGTCCTCATTATCGTCGTATTCGGCGGGATTGGGAGTTTCACCGGTTCCTTCGTGGCAGCCGTAGTCTTAGGGATTCTCAACACCCTCTTACAACCTTATGGGCAACTTCGTATGGTCATCTATGCCATCGCCCTCATCCTAATCATGATCTTCAGACCGGGTGGTCTCTTAGGAACCTGGGAATTACGTCTAGGCTCCCTCTTAACCAAGAATAAAGCGAAGAAAGGAGCAGTCTAATGGCCTTACTTGAAGTCAATCAACTTACCAAAAACTTTGGCGGTTTGGCGGCCGTGTCCAACGTCTCCCTCAAGTTAGAAGAGCAAGAACTCGTAGGCCTTATCGGTCCTAACGGGGCCGGCAAGACCACCTTCTTCAACCTCTTAACAGGCGTCTACGAGCCAACAGAAGGGACTGTCACCTTATCCACTGCTGACGGGGTCAAGACCTTGAACGGCATGGCACCTTACAAGATTAACCAGTTAGGTTTGGCGCGGACCTTCCAAAATATCCGCCTCTTCAAAGACCAAAGCGTCTTGGAAAACGTCATGGTAGCCATGCACGGGCACAACCACGATGCCATCTGGTCCAGCATTTTCCGGACCAAAGCCTACTATGAGACAGAAGCTAAGATGAAGGCTAAGTCCTTAGAGCTCTTGGAAATCTTCGACCTAGCCCAATACGCTCAAGACAAGGCTAAGAACTTGGCCTACGGTCAACAACGCCGTCTGGAAATCGTCCGGGCCCTGGCAACTGAACCTAAGATCCTCTTCTTGGATGAGCCAGCAGCCGGCATGAACCCAGCCGAAACCGCTGAATTAACCGCCTTAATCGAACAGATTCGCCAACAATTTGGCTTAACCATCGTCTTGATCGAACACGATATGGCCTTAGTTATGAAAATCTGTCAACGCATCTATGTCTTGGAATACGGCCGTCTCTTGGCCCAAGGCACACCAGAAGAAATTCGTCAGAACCCAGATGTTATCCGGGCCTACCTAGGAGGTGACGCCTAATGTTACGTGTTGAGAACTTAGCCGTCAACTACGGCATGATTAATGCAGTCCGTGGCGTTAACTTCGAGGTTAACCAAGGGGAGATTGTCTCCCTAATTGGGGCCAACGGGGCCGGTAAATCGACCATCCTGCGGACAATTTCTGGTTTAATTAAGCCCGCTTCCGGGACTCTGACCTATGAAGGCCAGAACATTACCAAAACCAACGCGCAGAAGATTGTCCAACTGGGAATTTCCCACGTGCCTGAAGGCCGTCACGTCTTCAAAGGCCTGTCTGTCCGCGAAAACTTGGAAATGGGTGCCTTCTTACGCAAGGACCGCGCCAATATCGAAGAAGATATTCAAGCAGTTTATGACCGCTTCCCAGTCTTGGGCGAGCGTCAGAAGCAGGATGCTTCCACCCTATCAGGTGGGGAGCAACAGATGCTAGCTATGGGCCGGGCCCTCATGTCCAAGCCTAAGCTACTTTTACTGGATGAGCCATCTATGGGTTTGGCGCCAATCTTCATCCAGGAAATCTTCAACATTATTCAACAGATTCAAGCTCAAGGGACCACTGTCCTCTTGATTGAACAAAATGCCAAGATGGCCCTGTCGATTGCGAGTCGGGGTTACGTCTTGGAAACCGGTAAGATCGTTCTGAGCGGGACCGGCCAAGAGCTCCTCGAGAGCGACGCCGTCCAAAAAGCATACTTAGGAGGTTAAGCAAATGTACGTTAAAAACTATATGTCAACCGACTTGGTGACCATCACGCCAGATACCACTGTCATTAAGGCGCTGGACTTGATGCGCCAACACGACATTCACCGTTTGCCAGTCGTAGTCAAAGGCCAATTGGTAGGGCTCTTAACAGAGTCTGTCATTGCCAAGAACTCACCTTCTACCGCGACCAGCCTGAGCGTGCATGAACTCAACTACTTGCTCAACAAGACGACAGCGGCAGACATTATGATTCGCCGCGTAATTACCACTAGCCCAGATGCCCTCTTGGAACAAGCCGCTTCTGAGATGCGCAATATGGACGTCGGTGTCCTGGTTGTCATGGACCACGCCCAATTAGTGGGGATTATCACCGACAAGGACATCTTCGAAGCCTTCATTGACATCAATGGCTACTACACCCCTGGGACTCGTTTCGTGGTAGAAGTAGTCGATGACAAGGCAGGTATTCTAGAGGACATCGGTGAGACCACCGCTAAGCACAACTGGAGTATCACCCAAATGAACGTCTACCACTTGGATGAAAAAACCAATGTGGTGGTTCACGTGGATACTCAAGATTCTGAGGAAGTCGCGCGCGTCTTCCAAGAAAAAGGCTACAAAGTGTCTGGTGTCTTCGTGAAGCCGGAATAAAGCTAAGAACTAGGGAACAGGCTGAGTTTCATCTCGGCCTGTTTTTTTTTATGCTGATAACAAGGCGTATGGAATGATAAAAGTGATAATTAAATATGCAAATTATTAAGTTAAAATATGACTATGATTGCTTTAAAATATAGCGCATGTTATAAATTGACTGTTGAATATAAATGGAGACCTGATGATTACAAAAAATGTTCATATAAAAATAAATAAAGCGCTTGCAATGTTGGTTGTGGAGGACTATAATATGGCTATAGGGTGGGTATTGGAGGAAGTTAGCATGGACAAGATTAAAACGGTAAATATCGAAGAACTTAACCAACTTTCAAAAGTTGGCAATTCAGATTTCGACAACGACATTCAACCTCAAAGTTCAGCAGTATTATGTTCGTTTGTGGTAACAGTTTTAACGTCACCCTTTGTAACGACGGTATTAACTGCTGTAGCAAACTGTGAAATTCCGGAAAGACCAAAGATATAGCGTAGCATAATAGGTTAACAAGAACATCATCTACCCACCCTTTTTTGGAAGCAAGTATATGTTTGTAGTTGTGTATAACATAGTGGAGGTTCAAAATGAAGCTGAACTCTTTATTCTCAAAATTTAGGAGCTATATATCATGTAAGTTAGAGATTGAAAAAAATACTAAGCTATTAAGCAAGAAATATTCGGATTGGATTCATCCCAATATAGCGATGTACATTTGCGAATATATTGAAGAGCAAGTTATGATGATAGCTATAGATGTCTTAGTTGCGATGGTCAACCATGATGATATCAACAATGGCAACATGAAATTTATTGATTTTGTTGATCAAAAGTTAGCTACAGATGAGGGATTTAGCGAAATAAGAAAGTCTTACCCTGAGATGGAATCGCTCGTAAAGTCGATTGCTGAAAAATCTCAAAACTATATAGATATGATTTTCTCTGATTTATCAAATGATGTTGATAAGTTAGAAGAAGTTTTTGGTGGATTGGGGAACTTAAGAAGAATTCAGTTGTCGATGGGAGATACTCATAAAGGTAAAAGTGTAAGTATTTTAGAGTTTGAAAAAAGAGTTCTTGTATATAAACCGCGTGAAATGTCTGTGGACAAAGAGATTTATGATATTCTTACCTCAATAATACAATCAAATAAGCTAAACTCAAGTCGGACAAAGTATATAATTGCGCCTAAAATTCTTATTCAAGACTCTCATTCTTGGCAAGAGTTTATTCCAAGCTATCAGAATAGTAATAACGATGAAATGCAGGCATTTCTGTATAATGCTGGTGTGTTTTTGGCTATATTCTACTTGTTAGGAGTAGGGGACTTACATTTTGAAAATGTGATATGTAGTGTAGGAACACCAGTATTTACCGATTTGGAGGCGTTTGTTTCTCCGCCAAGAGAAGATTATGAAGGCCTTGATCAAAATAAAGTGGTTGGACGAAGCGTGTTGGGAAGTGCATTGCTACCGTTATACAATCCAACACTAGGTTTGAATTTAAGTGGGCTGTTCACGGAAACCCAAAGTAGTGACAATATGAAATATAAAGCCCTGCAAATTATAGATGGACAGCTCGGTTACGTTGAGATGCAAGGTGGGATTAGTCTAGATAAGAATCAAGAGCAATTAAAGCAACGGTTCTTACATAAACCAGGTATGTATAAATACCTAATCCAAGGCCTAGTTGACACATTAAATTTAATGAAAGATGACCGCAAATTAGTTTGGAGTCACATCACCAATAGTAAGCTGCCAGATTTGAATGCTCGAGTGCTTTTGCGACATACAACGATATATTCTAAATTTATAGAAGCAAGTAGAGCTCCAGAGTATTTGATGAATAATAGCAAACGAAAGAAGCTTTTTAATATATTGAAAGCGAATTTTGAATTGGGCAAATTTGGTTACTTACGTGTGAATTCTGAAATTAAGTCAATGTTAGAAGGCGATATCCCGGTATTTTATACTCCTATCTCTGGACAAGGGCTATTAACAGAGGATGGAGAGTGCATCGAGGATTATTTTGGTTGTAGTTTGTTGGATTTGATTCAACGCAGACTTCAAGAGTTAGATAGTTCAGTGATTGAATATCAACTAGAGCTAGTAAAATTATCTTTGGTAAGTGGAATTAAAATTGGAAAGCTAAGCGTTCAGAAAAATGGTAGTTTACTTAATGAGCATATTACTAATTCATTGGATTATGCAAAAGATATTTTTGACTCTGTATGGAAAAGAAGGTTTAAGGTTAGTGACGATGAGTTTGATTTCTACACTTTGGTTAATGCTAATGAGCAATGGCTAAAGATAGACTTTGCTAAGTATGGGATATATCATACGGGTGGCTTACTATTAACCATGTATGCATATGGTATTTGTAATTCTGAAAAATATAAACGTATGGCTGAAGATTTATACAGTCAATTCATGAGAAAGTATCGATATGCGGTAACGGTTAAAAATGCTAGCGCGGAGATTGATATTTCCGTTTTCTCTGGACTAGGCGGACTAGCATATATATCTTTAGTGTTACATGGTTTATCGCAAAAACCGGAGTACATAAAAAATGCTAAAGAAATTATATATGAAATCAAAAAAATATTAGACGAAAAGAGAAGGAAACAAAAGATTAACCTTGATTTTGTGGAGGGATTAAGTGGTATTGCAGTATTAGTTTGCAGATATATAAGTGTCGAACCTGATTGTGTTCTTATTAATTGGCTAAATGAAATGTACGAGGACCTAGACGATACATTATTAGGCGATGGATTTGCACATGGAAGGTTGGGAGTGGCGTATGCTAAGTTAGTGATTGCAGCTACCTTAGGAAGAAAAAAATGCATTCTAGAGATCTGTAGTGGAATTAAGAAAAATAAATTGAAAGATAAGGGGTGGTGCCGAGGAAAAGTTGGTTATGCCCAGTTTTGGCTAGAGGTAGGCATCAACTTGCATAGTGAAGGGGAATTGGATTCGGAGATAACAGAAATAGTGACTATGTCATTAGACGAATGTCTTTCAATTGACGATTGGGCAGGTGTCTCTTTATGCCATGGATACTTTGGGCTAATCGATATTTTAATTAAGGCAGATAAAGAAGCAACGTGGTTGGATTCGGATATACGTACAAAAATTAAAAATAGAATTGATGGGTTGCCTAGGTTTGATGTGAGGAATATTAAGTGGCAAGAAGAAGTTGATTTAGTATGTGATAGCTATATGCTTGGTGCTACAGGAGCGCTATATGAATATATGAGATTGGATAAAAAGTTACCATCAGTGTTATGTCTAGAAATATAGTGGGAGGTATCGTTATGTTTGTTGAAAATGATTATATCTTGCGGCAAATTAAGCAAATTATTCGAAATTTAGCTAGCTTAATGAATTTGCAGACAGTTTTTGATTTGTTGAGTGATACCATTAACGTACAGGATGAAGCTACAGTTCTTAAGGTTACAAATGAATACTATGCAGAAATGATACGTAGCAAATTGCAAAGTAAAGACAGTGAGTATATGGAGAGGCTGAGTAATAATTCTGGAGTTCCGCTTCATGCCCTAAACAAAATGATAAGCGGGGAAGAGATGCTAGATAAAGAACAAGTAGAGTTATTAAAAGTATACTTTGGAGACTAAAAGGTTGTGAGCATTATGAAAATCTGTGCACTATCAGGAAGTCTAAGGAAGAATGATTCTATGTGTAGCTATGCTATTAGGCGTCTTGTACAGCAAATTAAAAGTCAGGTAGAGGATAGTGTTGATTTGTTTTTCCCGAATAATTCGGAACTGAAGATTAATTTCAATGATGGGACGGGAAGAGAATTTAAGGTGGGGCATCAACATAAAGTAGATGACATAATCGAGATTGAAAAGAGGCTTTGTGACTGTGATGTAATTATTTTTGCTAGTCCAGTGTATTTGCACGGAGTGTCTGCATTTATGAAAAATATAATAGATCGCTTGGCCTATTGGGCTCACTTATTGCGATTAAGTGGGAAATTGGCAGTGGTTATTAGCTGTAGTGATCGTAATGGCGTGTCAACTGCATCAGATTACCTTGATTTTGTATTACAGCACTTCGGCTGCTCAGTCATCTCAAAAGTTGAAATTGAGTCAGGAAATATGTCGAAACTTGCGCTTGATAGTGTAATTGACTATAGTGCAGAAATGGTCGTTGAGGCATACAAAGCCAAAAGATATCCGGTAACAGAATTACAAGAAGAGAAATTCAAAGAGTATCAAAAGATGTATATAAATCAGAAAGAGGAAACCTCTGAGAAAAAATTCTGGGACCAAAATCATATGTTTGAGTACAATTCTTTTGGAAGTTATGTCAAAAGTAGGGTAATCTGAATATGGAGGGATATAATGGAGTTTTTAAAAATGACTAAAAAATTAATCCAGGAATATCCTAAGTTCATCTTCGGTTACGTATTTGCTGCGCTCTTAATGAACATTATATCTTTTATAGTTCCTATCTTAAATGGGAAAATTATTGATAGCATTTCAACAAGTTACAACGATTTGACATCTCGAGCTTTCCTACTTGTAATGGGGGGGGCTTTGACGTTAAACATTGCATTGACATTCTTATTTAAGTACATAGTTGCCAAAAAAGGGACTAAAGTGATTTTTACATATAATTTATGTAACTTAAATAGATTGGAGCATAAAATCATTGAACATGCAACTAGCAATCCCTCGTACCTACATAATAGAATTTCGCAAGACGTTGATACTACAGTTAATTTTGTGTTGACGAATATTGTTGGAATATTAGTCAATATAGTTCTTCTGCTATCTGTCGGCATCTTATTTCTAAGGCTTAGTGCAACCCTATTAGTTGCAGTTATTGTATATACATTACTTTTCTTTGCTATCTACATATTCTTTAGACAAAGGTTATATTATACGGGGCGATTGGCGCTAGATGCAAAGAATGTATTTTATAGTATTGAAAATCGAGAGTTTGAAAGAATAAAAGAAATTAAGATGCACGTGGATTATGACAACTCCGACAAATATCTAAAAAGAAATTTTAGTGACATGTATACTAAGAATTTAGAAGCAACAAGGGCCTCGTTGCAATATGAAACCATCAATCAGACTCTTACAATATTTTTTCAGATTACTATTACTATGATTGGAATACAACAAATAAGTAAAGGGGTGATGAGCCTAGGAACTTTTACTATACTAAGTACGTACTTTTATATGTTTTTAGATGGAATCAAGTATTTTTTTAAGTTCGCACAAAGCTATCAGACTTTTAAGGCGTCCTATCAGCGCCTAGAAGAGATAGATAATATACCAGATGATGCGATTGGTGACAAAGAAATTGATTCTGTGGAAAGTTTATTAGCAAAAGATATTTCATATTCCTTTAGTGGAAAGACAATCTATTTTAAGGAAGATTTAACATTAGGGATGAGAGGGCTGATATCAATAGTTGGCCGTAACGGCAGTGGCAAAACTCTATTGAGCCAGATCCTAGTAAACTTATATAACTATGGGCGGCAAGGCATAGTTAGAATAAATAATATCCCTATTTCTGAATTGAATATGAACATAGTTCGCAAATCACATATCTCATACTGCTTTGCCGAGGAACTTTTTCCTGATATGACTGTGGAGGAATTTATTAGTAAATATAAAATGAGAAGTGCTGAATCTCTTCAAGAATTGGCGACAACAATTACTGAGGGTGAATTTGATTTAGTGCCACTACTTAGCTCAAGTATATCGAATTTATCTATGGGAGAACGGAAATTTTTGTCAATTCTATTAACTATAGATAAAGAAGCAAAGTTTTACATTTTTGATGAGCCTCTTGCTAATCTACACCAAAATGTGGCTAGCTGGTTGACAGCATATCTAAAAGAATTGAGTGTAAATCATCTTATCATTGTTATTGACCATAGTCGTGAGTTTGATAAGATTGCTGATCAAATTGTTGAGTTATGAGGAGCATATAGATTTATTCAGTATGTGAAATGAGTATGGAGCGAGGAGGTTTTTGGGCAAAACGGGTGATATTATAGTTTCAAGATTAGCGTTTATATATTTTGCTTATAGAAGCGAACGGAGATGCTATTTATGAGAAAGAATCGAGATAGAATTTTTGGAGACTTCCAGACGGATTCAGCACAAGTAATTAACAATAAGTTTGAAATTGAGAACCAATATGAAACGGTGCATGATGAACTGGAACAGGTGAGTGATAGTAATCTGTATGGTATGGTTATAAAATTATTGAATGATGAGAAACTTCAAAACTATGTTGAAGAGGGTGACGTAGAAGCGTTTATTGATTACCTCAGAACTACAAAGGTATTGCCAAACAGCATTTTAATTACAAATGAAGGCCCAGATGTATACCGCGACTGTGACAATAATTGGTGCGTTAATACTCATGTCATTGGATGGACGGAGTTTGGTATTGCTATTGCGGCAGTTGTAGCTATAATTGCTGGCATAATTGGCACACTAAAAGTCAATGAAGACGAAAAAAGTATACTAGGTGTATCGGTAGAACTTGCTGCAGTTATGGGGAATGCTAGTTTTGCGGAAAAGGTGAATGAATCACTTCAAAATTGGGTGAAAGTTTCTTTAGCGCCAGCCAGTTTGGAGGGGGAATTTGTGTGAAATCACAGAGCCATGTCCCTGATTGTCTGTGTTTAATAACTACTTACAGATGTAACGCCGAATGTAGAGAATGCTGCTTTGAATGTGGTCCGTCATCAGTTGATCGGTTAAATCTAGAGGATATTAAACGCGTGATTGATAACGCGACGAGATTCAAATCAATAAAGTATATTGTATGGACAGGAGGTGAATGTACTTTACTTGGTAGTGACTTGGTAAAAGGTATTCAATATGCCAAAGAAAAAGGATTTCCTTCCCGAATTGTATCAAATGGTTTTTGGGCAAAGACTAAGACTATAGCGGAAGAAAAGTTGAGTACATTAATTAAGGCAGGCTTAGCAGAATTGAACATTTCGACTGGAGATAATCATCAAGAATTTGTTGACGCAAACCTAGCTATTCTAGCAGCGGTTACCGCTGCTAGATTGGGAATATCAAGTGTGATTTCGGTAGAAAAAACAAAGCAGTCTAAATTTAACCTTGATTCGTTAAAAAATAACGAAATCTATCGAGAGTTTATGGATATGGGAATAAATACAGACAAATTAAAAGTAATTAATCCTGTATGGGTATCATTTCATCAAGATACATGTTATTCGTATAAGGATGAAGATTTAGATAATTCTCAGTTAGACAGAGGATGTAATAATATTTTTGACTTTACTGGGGTAGACCCAAATGGCAATTATATCGGGTGCTGTGGATTAACAGTCCGATATATACCATCAATGAACTTGGGTAACGTCAAAGATATAGATATGGTTGAGGCCTATTCCAAACAATATAATGATTTTCTTAAACGTTGGCTATTTATTGAGGGGCCAAAAAGAATTATAGAAAGGGCTCATGAATGGAACCCTGAAATTGAGATTCCTAGATTTCCTCATTTCTGCCTATACTGTTCTTACCTTTATAATAATGAACAGATAAGATGCGAGATTCTGAAGAACTACAAAAAAATAGCTAACGACATAAATAAAAGATTCGAAGATAAGATTAAGTGGGAAAAACTTAGAATTAAAAATGGTGTTGTTCGCTACTAGTATACTTGAGTAGGTGATGATAATGAAGTCATTCAGAAAGATAATCTGGACTATTGTGGCCATACAATTTGTCTTTACTACTATATGTTTTGCCTTTTTCGCACCTGAAACAGTCATTACCCATTTCGGATTTAAGGGGATTGATTCAGTGGGGCCTCGTTATATGCTGTTTTTGGAGCCGATTTGTACCGTAGTTAGTGGTCTTTTGATAATATGGGTAGCAAAAGTTAGACGGCGTGAGAATGGAATTAAGGAAAATATGAATGTGATTATGCCCGCTGAAGGGATGTTGTTAACAGGGCATTTGTTGATTGCTGTCATCATGTCAGTTTTGATATTAGATCAAATAGGACTTACGCATATCTTACAACTTTATTGAATGATGCCTAATCAGAGAAGGGGAGAGGTGAGCGGGTATGAGAACCTTCAGAAAAGTCCTATGGGCCCTAGTGGTGGCTCAGCTCTTGTTTACGCTTGTCTGTTACCTAGTGATTGCACCTCAGCCAGCCGGCTTATTTAGTGTAGAGGCGCTCAGTTCAAACTACCGGCTCTTCTTAGAGCCATTCGCCGTCTTCTCTTGTGGTCTAGGCTTGAGCTGGTTGGCCAGATGCTATCGACACAGGAAGGGGATCAAAGCCACCTTCCCGGGACTAGTGCCCTTTGAGACCTATTTGTTGCTGGGCATGTTGGTCTATTGCCTCTTTATGTCCTTCCTGGTTCTAGATCATAGCGGCATCATGAAGATGCTGCAGGGTTAATTAAAGCATAATGGAAGTGTTGCTAGGAAGAAGGTTTGGCGGATAGTTAGAATTAATATCTTTATTATCATCATACCGAGGGTGGCAGGCGTTAGAAGAGAGATTATTTGTTGAAATACCAGTTTATTTTAAAGAGTTACCTTATTTCTTCCTTAAGCACCGCAATTGCATTCTTACATCAACTTGCATATAATATAGAGGTAACACAAGGGGAGCCGCGACTGCGGCTGAGATGGGGCTTTGCCTCGGACCCTCATAACCTGATGAAGTTAATACTTACGTAGGGATGTGGCAAGTTGAATCTGATTGATGGACTCATCCTGCGCGTCATGCCGGGATGGGTCTTTTTTTATCGAGTCCAAACGCAAGTGGGTGTTACGTATTCTCAATAGAAAGGAGACGGTAACCATTAAACAGAGAGTGCATCGCTGGTTTGAATCAAGTGTGGCTTGGCTGACAGGCTTAGGGCTCCTGGCCTTATGGGAAGTGACGGCTCGGCTGGGTATGCTGCCGCGTTTTATCATTCCGGCTCCGTCGGCGGTTCTAGCGGCTATCTGGCAAGATGCCCCTAACCTCTGGCGCAATAGTCGGGTGACCCTGATCCAGGCCTTTATTGGACTGGGCATTGGGATTGTCTTGGCCTTTATTCTGGCGGTCATCATGGATCGCTTCAAATGGGTCCACCGGGCCCTCTACCCACTCTTAATCGTATCTCAGACTGTGCCGACGGTGGCCATTGCCCCCATTTTGGTCTTGGCCCTGGGCTATGAGATGACGCCTAAGATTGTCTTGGTGGTCTTAACCACGATTTTCCCCATTATCATGAGTATCTTAAGTGGCTTCGCCCATTGTGACCAGGATGCCTTGCAGTTGCTGAACATGATGGGAGCCAGTCATTGGCAGACCTTGCGCTATGTTAAGATACCGACCAGCCTACATTTCTTCTTTTCCGGGCTTAAGGTCAGTGTCTCATACGCCTTCGTGAGTTCGGTTGTGGCGGAATGGCTAGGGGGATTCGAGGGTTTGGGTGTCTATATGATTCAGACCAAGAAGGCCTTCGCCTACGACAAGATGTTCGCGGTCATTTTCCTCATTTCAGCACTGAGTTTGATATTCATGGGGCTAGTTGCCCTCATTGAACGACTCGCCTTGCCTTGGCGCTCAAGCAAGGCTCCCCATATTTCCTAAGATTAGAGGAGTGACACACACATGCAAAAATGGATGAAAAAATTTGCGGCCCTGCTTGCCGGCCTATCTTTGGCTGGGACCACACTACCAAGCGTAGCCGCTCAATCAAGTGATGACAACAAGGTAGACCTGATTCTAGACTGGGTACCTAACACCAACCATACCGGGCTATACGTCGCCCAAGCCAAGGGCTACTTCAAAGAAGTGGGCGTGGAAGTCGACATCAAACGGCCGCCTGAAGGCTCAACCACTGAGTTAGTGGGGCTAGGTAAGGCTGCCTTCGGTATTGCCTTCCAAGATTCTTTGGCTAAGCGATTTGCGGGTGGCTTGCCAGTAACGGCGGTAGCGGCTATTATTGAACACAACACGTCCGGTATTATTGCTAAGGAAGAAGCCGGTATCAAGGATCCTAAGGGCTTAGAAGGCCACAAGTATGGGACCTGGAATGACCCAATTGAGTTGAAGATGATGGAATACATGACTAAGAAGGCCGGCGGGGACTTCTCCAAGGCTAGCCTAGTACCAAATGATGGCGACAACTCCATTATCGGCTTGGCCAATAACCAATTCGACGCAGCCTGGGTTTACTATGCCTGGGACGGGATTTTGGCAGGCTTCCAGAAGGTGTCCACCACCTTCTTCCAAATTCGGGACATCGCGCCAGAATTGGACTTCTACTCACCAGTTATTATTGCCAACAATGATTATCTCAAAGCCCACCCAGATCAAGCCAAGAAGGTCTTGGCAGCCATCAAGAAGGGCTACCAATATGCTATGGAACATCCAGAAGAAGCGGCCGACATCCTGATTGAAGCGGCCCCAGAATTGAAGGACCAACGTGATTTCGTCGTGGCTTCCCAAAAATGGTTGAGCGAGCGTTATGCTAGCGATCCAGCCAAATGGGGTCAATTCGATCCAGCTCGTTGGAATGCCTTCTATCAATGGCTCTACGACAACAAACTGGTCGATGCAGACCTAACTAAGGGCCAATACTTTAGCAATGAATATTTAGGAGCGGAGTAAGGTGCTAGAAATTCGGGATTTAGCCTACGGCTACGACCAGCAAATGGTCATCCAAGATGTCAATCTTCAGGTGGCAACGGGCCAAACCGTGGCTATCCTGGGTCGAAGTGGGGTCGGTAAGACCACCCTCTTTAATTTAATCGCGGGTATCTTGCCGGTCCAGTCAGGCACCATTAGCCTAGCGGGACAGCCCCTGGAACCCGGCCAGGTCAGCTACATGCTGCAAAAGGACATGCTTTTCGAGCATTTGACCTTGGTGGACAATGTGGCCCTACCCCTAGTGGTGTCGGGGGTTAAGAAGTCCCAGGCCCGCGCGGAGGCCAAGCAGCTACTGGAAGAATTCAAGCTAGCGCCTTGGGCCCAGCACTATCCTAAGTCCCTGTCAGGGGGCATGCGCCAGCGGGCAGCCTTCCTACGGACGGCCTGCTTCAAGCGCCAATGGGTCCTCTTGGATGAGGCCTTTGGTGCCCTGGATGCGGTGACCCGGCGCCAGCTGCATCAGTGGTTCCTCCACTACAAGCAGCAGATGGGCTGGTCGACCCTGCTCATCACCCACGATGTGGATGAAGCCCTGATCTTGGCTGACAAGGTCTACGTTATGGGTGGCAAGCCAGGGACCCTGCAAGCTGTTCACGACATTCAACTGGACAAGTCAGACTTTGAAGCTATTGGCTTTAGTCCAGAATTTCTTCATTACAAACGCCAACTACTCGATGATTTAGCCAAAGGAGTGCTGCCAGAAGATGCCCTTATTTAAGCAAGATGCGACTTACTACGCGCAAGAAGTCAAGGCCGGTCGTTTGACGGCCAGCCAATTGGTGGACTGGGCCCTGGACAATATCCAGGCCCTCAATCCTAGCCTACATGCGGTGGCCCATGTCCAAGCCGACAGTGCGCGGGCTCAGGCTCAGGCGCAAGACCAACTCTGGCGTCAACTGTCAGAGTCAGAACGTCAGGAATTGCCTGCCTTCTTTGGGGTGCCGATTCTGCTCAAGGACTTGGGCCAGCTCCAAGCTGGTGAGCCTTCCTATGCGGGCGCCCAGCTTATGGCCGACTATGTGGCCAACCAGACTTCTTATTTCGTAGAACGCATCCAGGCTTTGGGCTTTATCGTGGTAGGCCGGACCAATGTGCCGGAATTTGGCTTTAAGAATATTAGCGATGCCCAGTTTACCGGGGCGGTCAGCTATCCCGGGGATCTAACCCGCAATGCGGGCGGATCCAGTGGTGGGGCAGCAGCTGCGCTCAAGTCGGGTATGGTGCCAATTGTCACAGCCAGTGACGGCGGGGGCTCCATCCGGATTCCCGCCAGCTTCTGTGGTCTGATTGGCCTCAAGCCTTCCCGTGGCCGGGTGCCAGTTGGCCCCGACGGCTATCGGGGCTGGCAGGGGGCATCGGTACATTTTGCTTTGACCAAGTCGGTCCGGGATACCTGGACCTTATTGGAGGGGCTGCAGGTGGAACAGTGGAGTGCGCCTTACATGGTGCCTCGAATGAGTCCTGGGCCCCTGACCTTGCCTCAGCGTCCGCTTAGAATCGCCTATCTGCTGGATTCGCCCCTAACACCTCAAGTTCGCTTAGATGTAGCCAACTTGTTGCGCCAGACGGTAGAACGATTGGCAGGCATGGGTCATGAGCTCGTCGCAGTTGACTTCCCAGTGGGTGTCATCGCGGCGGCGCGTGATTATACCACCATGAATGCTGTTGAAACGGTTGCCATGATGCGAGGATTTGAGGCTAGTCTGGGTCGCGCCTTGACGCCAGACGACATGGAGCCAATGACCTGGGGCATCTACCAGGCCGGCTTGCCTTGGGATGCTGCCGATTACAGCCAGTTGCTGGGCCGTTGGGATCAGCTAGCGGCTGATATGGAGAATTTCTTCCAGGACTATGATTTACTTTTGACGCCTGGGACTAACGGGCCGGCGCCCCTGCATGGGAGTTTTGCAGCCTCGCAAGAGATGGCTCAGCGCCTCTTGAATCAGGAGGGCTTAGCCAAGGAGGCTCGCACTGACCTCATTATGGAGCGTTGGCGGGAAAGTTGGGCTTACACGCCTTGGACCTTCCTCCAGAACCTGGCTGGTCAACCGGCCATCATGTTGCCTCTGGGCAAATCGTCAGAAGGCCTACCGCTGGGTGTCCAGCTTTGGGCCGGCAAGGGCCAGGAACGGGTCCTCTGCCAGTTGGCGGCGACCTTTGAAGCAGTAGGTGTCCTAGAGACAGAAATTATCGAATAGACAGCACCGAGGCTGGGACGAGTTCCCAGCCTTTTCTTATGGCTTTGTCTTGGGTCCCAGCAAATCCCTGTGTTATAATAGAAGGGAAAGAAGAAGGGAGCGCGTATACATGCAAGCTGAACGATTAGAAGCCCTAGTTCAGGGGATCAAGGCGGCGGGGATTGCCCAACAATTAGTGACGGATCCGTCAAGTATTGCTTATTTGATTGGCTATGAGACCCAGCCGGGAGAGCGGCTCTTACTGCTCAAGGTGGCAGCTGACGGTCGTCATCAACTCTATCTCAACCAACTCTTCCCACAGGCTAGCGACTTAGCACACGACTTAGAGATTGTGACCTATCGTGATGGGGAGCCAGTCATCAGCTGGTTGGCCCAAAGTCTGGCACCCGGCAAAACGGGGATTGATAAGGTTTGGCCAAGTCATTTTCTCTTGGATTTGATGGCAGAGCGTCAAGATTTGCAGCCGGTGAATGCTGCTTATTTGGTGGATGACCTGCGGGCCATCAAGTCACCTGAGGAGCAAGAACTGATGCGAGAGGCGTCTGCCCTTAATGATCAGGCGACCCTAGCCCTGATTAACTTGGTAGCGGATGGCTTACCAGAATCTGAAATGGTCAGCGAATTGGCAGGCATCTATCAGCGTTTGGGCTGCCAAGGCTTCTCCTTTGAACCCATTATTGCCTACGGGGCCAATGGGGCGGATCCCCACCACGAAACTAATGACGACCGCCCTCAACCGGGTGATTCAGTGGTAATTGACATCGGCTCTTCTTACAAGGGCTACTGTTCGGATATGACCCGGACCGTCTTCTACGGGGAGCCGGATGAGGAGTCTCGGCGGGTCTATGAGACCGTGCGTCAGGCCCAAGAAGCCGCCATTAAGGCAGTCCGGCCAGGTGTGACCTTGGCCAGCATTGACCGGGCGGCGCGCCAGGTCATTGAGGAGGCTGGCTACGGAGAATACTTCACCCACCGGACTGGTCACTTCATCGGGCGAGAAGTCCACGAAGCAGGCGATGTTTCCGAGTTCAACCAAGCTCAGGCCCAAGTCGGCCAAATTTTCTCCATCGAGCCAGGTATTTACCTGCCAGGCAAGGTTGGGGTGCGGATTGAAGACTTAGTCTTGGTGACAGAGACTGGTTGTCAAGTCCTCAACCAAGTCAGCAAGGACCTGATTGTGGTGGAACCTCACGTGAAATTCTAATAGTCGAGTGGCTAGGGCATGGTGAGCTCTGGCCACTTTTTGCTTAGCTAGGCGACTACTTTGACATCAAATCCTAAAAAAGAGTTAACATTACTGACATAATAAGATTTTTAGTGTATAGTAGACTTGTTGGCGGTCTGTCTAAGTGACAACCGTGAGACATGACTTAAAGGAGTAGACGCTATGAGCAAGCTATCGCTCGAAAAAAAACGGAAACTGATTCAAATTCTCACCGTAGTAGGTTTGATTCTGACCGTTACGGGCTCAGTCTTTATTGCCAGTTCGCCTTATTTTAAGGAAGGCGGGGGCTTTGGAGAACTGCTTAAAAGTATGGGGATATTCGGTCCCTTACTCTTCCTCTTATTACAAATTTCCCAGACAATCTATCCCATTATTCCCGGGGGCCTACACAATGTCATTGGTGACGTCATCTACGGTCACTTTGGTGGCTTCCTGCTCAACTGTACGGGCATGGTGATTGGTTCCTGCATTAACTTCTTCCTAGGCAAACGTTTCGGATCTAGTTTCATCAAGGCCTTCTTGTCAGACAAGCAGTACGACCACTACATCGCCAAAATGAATGATGGCCCAGGTTTCCGTCGCCTACTTAAAATCGGCTTCGTGGCACCCATCTTCCCAGACGATATCTTCTGTATGATTACCGGTATGTCCAACATCACCTTCAAAGAATTCGTCAAGATGGTCCTGCTCTACCGGCCAGCTTCCCTCTTCTTTTTCACCTTCCTGTCCAGTGAGATCATTCAGTGGCTCTTCCGGACCTTCCTCCAGAAGGGGTGATAGGATGTTTCGTTGGCTCTTCATTAAACTAGTGCGTTTCTACCAATTGGCCCTATCGCCGCTCTTTCCGCCTAGTTGCCGCTACAGTCCGACCTGTTCCACCTATACTATCCATGCCATTGAAAAACACGGCGCCTTCAAAGGTCTCATCATGGGCTTAGCGCGGATAAGTCGCTGCCATCCCTTTGTGGCAGGGGGCAAGGACCCGGTTCCGGACTACTTTACCTTAAGACGCTCAACCCTAGCAGATGGCAGTCCTAAGCCCCATCCCAAGGGTTGCTGTCACCACCATCACTAACAATAAGCGATTAAGCTAGGACCTCCAGGTCCTAGCTTATTTTTCTGCCTGAAGGGATTTATGGGACCTGCCTCTTTTTTTGTGGTCTTGCTTAGGGTATACTAGTACTTGTAAACTTGATGAAAGCGAGGAAATCCTATGATGAAATCCTTCAAATCATTCCTAATGAATGTCTTAAACGGCTCCGCCCTAGGGGTCATCGCTGCCTTGATTCCCGGGGCTCTCCTAGGAGAACTCTTCAAGGCCCTAACGCCAAGTTTCCCTGCCTTGGCCTTCATGACCCAGATTGTCAGTGCCACCAATACCTTTGTTGGCTTTGCGATTGGGGTGGCGGTTGCCATTCGTTTCGCCTTCAATCCCCTAGAGACCATTACGGTCGGCATGACCACCATGTTGGCAGGTGGGTCCCTTCAATTCCTAGAGTCTGGCCTGCAGCTTAAGGGGACGGGGGACATTATCACCATGTGTGTGACGGCCGGTCTGGCGGTGGCAGTCATCCAATTCTTGCGCCCACTGGTGGGGGCTTACGCTATTCTGGTCATTCCAACCTTAACCGTCATTGTGGCGGGTGGCTTGGGCCGTGTGCTCTATCCATACTTCATCCTCATTACCGGTAAGATTGGTGAGTTTATCGCCCATCTCTTGACCTTAGAGCAGACCACGCTCTGTATCTGTCTGGCGATTATTTTTGCCTTGATTATTGTATCGCCTATTTCTTCTGTCGGCATCGGGATTGCCATTTCCTTGGCGGGCGTCGGTTCAGGGGCAGCCAACCTAGGGATTGTAGCTTGTGGTTTCGCCTTGGCCATTGCAGGGCGTCGCGTTAACTCCCTGGGGACCTGTATCGCCCACTTCATCGGCTCGCCTAAGTTGTCCATGCCCAACATCATCAGCCATCCTAAACTCTTGTTACCAATCTGCCTTAACGCGGGCATTATGGGACTCTTGGCCTCCGTCTTCTATATTCAGGGGACGCCGCTATCAGCTGGTTTTGGCCTGAGTGGTTTAGTAGGTCCGGTCAACCACCTCAATATCGTGGGCTGGACAGCCGGGAATGGCCTCGTAACGGTCTTGCTCTTCGTCGTGGCCCCAATTGTTTTGGGCTTTGCTAGCGACTACCTCTTCGTCACACGTCTGGGCTGGATTGACCCAGAAAACTATCGTATTACCATCTAATTAAAGAAAAGGAGACAAAACTATGAAATTTGCAATTGCTGGCGCCGGCGCTATGGGCTGCCGTTTTGCCTATCAACTTAAACAAAGTGGCCAAGAGGTTATCTTAATCGACCGCTGGCCAGCTCATATTGAAGCCATCCGCCAAAATGGCCTGCATGTCGATTGGAATGGTCAGGAAGTGGTGGAGCAATTTCCTATCTACTATCCTGAAGAAGTGAGCGAACAAGTGGACGTGGTCATCGTCTTCACCAAGGCTATGCAGTTGGCGGACATGTTATCAGCCATTCAACCGGTCTTCGGACCTGACACCGCAGTGGTCTGCCTACTCAATGGATTAGGCCACGAGTTAGTCATGAAGCAGTATGTGGCCGAAGAGAACCTAGTCATGGGCTCTACCATTTGGTCGGCCGCTTTAGACGGCCCAGGCCGAGCAGTACTGCATGGCGTGGGTAGCCTGTCCCTGCAAAACTTTGTCGACACACCAAGTGCTCGTGCTAAGACCCAAGCTATTGTGGCAGCCTTAGATGCGGCGGGCTTGCAAGCTAGTTACAGCGAAAATGTTAAGGCGGCCATTTGGCGCAAGGCCTGCGTAAATGCCTGCGGTAACGCGCCAACTGCCTTGTTGGAATGCGACCTGGGTGGCTTTTTCGACAATCCTTACACGGAAGAATTAGTGTCTGCTATCGCCCAAGAGTTCACGGCGGTAGCCGCAACCCAAGGGGTAGAATTCGACCCAGCAGAACTGACCCAGTTCATTATCTCGGCTTCCCTTAAGATTCGTGAGCACCATGCTTCCATGTACCAAGATTTGATTATCAACCGTCGTTTGACTGAGGTGGATTACATCAACGGGGTCGTAACCCGAATTGGGGAAGCAGCTGGTATCCCAACACCTGTTAACCGCACTATCACCCAGCTGGTTCATATGAAGGAATTACTCTTGGGTGCCAAATAAGCCATTCATCACCGTCTGCTCTTGGAGTAGGCGGTGTGTTTATGTCTGAACATTTTTCACTCTGAGGGGCTCAAAATACCGAAATGGCCTTGATTTATTAAGATTTTTACGGTAAGATACGTGTAATACTAGGGCCATTTTTCGGGGAGCAGGCTCCCACCTGTCCGTTAAGGCACTAGCTTAGATAAAAACAACTGTCAATGTTCCATTGAAAGTAAGGAGGAATAGCATGAAAAAATGGCAGTATTATTTAACCCTGCTGGTCTTATTGCTTTCCAGTGTGCTCTCACCAGTGAGTGCCTGGGCGCAAGAAGTTGCAGCACCCCAAGAAACCTCAGCCCTAGTTGGTGACAGCCAAGCTCAACCAGAAGCAGAAGCGACGGAAGAGTCTGAGGAAGGCTTGGATCCAGATCTGCCTAGTGATGTCGACTTAGATGAACTCATTCGTCAAGCACCAAATGTTAAGGCAGTACCCAATGTGGTGACGCGAATTTACGCCACTACACGTGACGGCAAGCCTATCACCAAGAATCTCTTGAAGTGGGAAGCCTTTCGGATTAATGTAGACTTTACCCTGCCTAACAATGTTATCAAGGCTGGGGATACTACCGTAATTGAGGTGCCAAGTACCTTGGCCTTTACCGAAGCATCTAACTTCGAAGTGCGTGACTCTAGTGGTCAGCATGTGGTAGCCAATGCTACCATCCAGCCAGGTGCTCGCACCGTTACCCTGACCTATACCAGTTATGCCCAAAACAACTCGGATATCACTGGGAACCTCTTCTTCTACGCTCGGATTAACCATGCCGAGGTTACTGAGAAGGGTAACGTGGATTTGAATTTTGTAGTAGAAAATAAACCAATTCCAGGGGGCTCTGTACCTTTCGAGGGGGCACCAATTCCTAAGGGGAACCCAATGGATAAGTCTGGTTGGCAATTACCAGGTCAGCCTAATAAGATTCGCTATATCGTGGCGGTTAACCGTCGTGGGGAGCAACGTAAGCATGTCGTCATTCGCGACTACCTCAAAGACGAAGGCCTAGCCATTGATCAAAGTTCCGTCTCCATTACTAAGGGACACTGGGTTTACCAAAACGGTGGCTGGGTGCTCCAAAATGCAGCTAACGCAGCAGGCTCCTACAATATCACTTGGGACCAAGGTAACACAGGTTTCACCATTGATTTTGGGGACTTAGATACTCAGACTGGTTTTGAGATTCTCTATACTGTCAATATTCCTTATGATGCGGCTGATGGCGAGAAATTTGGCAACTATGCTGCCATGAATGATGCCAACGGGACCGTCGCCTATACTAACTATGATTACAGTTACTCAATTGCCGGCGGGAATGCCGAGGGCTATACCTTCGTGGTCAAGGTCCATAAGCATGATGGCCAAGGCAAAGATTTAGCCGGTGCTGAATTCGAAGTTGTGCGGGATGCCAACAAAAAGGTTGTCGGCAAGATTGTGACCGACGCCCAAGGGAACGGGCAAGTCGCAGGTTTGTTGCGGGATGCCTATACCCTGCGTGAGATTAAGGCGCCAGACGGCTACCAATTATCTAATGAAGAAATTAAGATCCAAGGTGGCGACTTTGGCGCAGATAAGAGCGTGCTGAAGCAGGTTGTCAACCTACCAGCGGTGACCACGGTAGATGTGCGCGGGACTAAATCCTGGTCCGATGCTGAAAACCAAGATGGCTTGCGTCCAGAACAAGTAACCATTAAGCTCTTAGCTAACGGAACTGAAACAGGCCAAACAACTACTGCGACAGCAGCCAATGGTTGGACCTATGAATTCACTGGTCTTGCAGCTAAGGATGCCCAAGGTCAAGCCATTACCTATAGCGTGGCCGAAGAAGCAGTTACAGGCTACACCTCAACCGTGAACGGCTACGATATTACTAACAGCCACACCCCAGAGACAGTGGACGTGCGCGGGACCAAGACCTGGGAAGATGGCGACAACCAAGATGGTTTGCGCCCAGAACAAATTACCCTTAAGCTCTTAGCTGATGGTGCAGAGACAGGCCAAACGACCACCGCGACAGCGGCCAACAATTGGACTTACGAATTTACCAACTTGCCTAAAAACAAGGCGGGTCAAGCCATTACCTATAGTGTGGCCGAAGAAGCAGTAGCCGGTTATACTTCAACTGTGAATGGCTACGATATTAGCAACAGTCACACCCCAGAAACTGTCTCCGTTCAAGGGACCAAGACTTGGGAAGATGGCGACAACCAAGATGGTTTGCGCCCAGAACAAATTACCGTCAAGCTCTTAGCTGACGGTGTCGAAACAGGTCAAACCACAACCGCGACAGCGGCCAACAATTGGACCTACGAATTTAGCAACTTACCTAAGAACAAGGCCGGTAAGCCTATCACTTATAGTGTGGCCGAAGAAGCAGTAGCCGGTTATACCACAAAGGTAAATGCCTACAACCTTACCAATAGCCACACCCCAGAGACTGTCTCTATCCAAGGGACTAAGACTTGGGAAGATGGCGACAACCAAGATGGTTTGCGCCCAGAACAGATCACCATTAAGCTCTTAGCTGACGGCGTTGAAACAGGTCAAACCACGACCGCGACAGCAGCCAACAACTGGACTTACGAATTTAGCAACTTGCCTAAGAATAAGGCAGGTAAAGCTATTAGCTATAGTGTGGCCGAGGAAGCAGTAGCCGGCTATAACACAACCGTCAACGGCTACGACCTCACCAACAACCACGCTACTGACTTGACTAGCGTATCCGGGACTAAGACTTGGGAAGATAATGATGATCAAGATGGTCTCCGTCCAGGCCAAGTAACCATCAAGCTCTTAGCAGATGGCGTCGAGACCGGCCAAACAGCAGTTGCCAGCGCAGCCAACAATTGGTCTTACGAATTTAGCAACTTACCTAAGAACAAAGCCGGTAAGGCCATTAGCTATAGCGTGGCTGAAGAAGCCGTTGCAGGCTATACGGCAAGCGTCAATGGATACAACCTTACCAACAGCCACACCCCAGAAACGGTTTCTGTCCAAGGGACTAAGACCTGGCAAGATAATGATAACCAAGATGGCGTCCGTCCGGAACAGGTGACCATCAAGCTCTTAGCAGATGGCGTCGAGACAGGCCAAACAGCAGTCGCTAACGCGGCCAACAATTGGACCTATGAATTTAGCAACCTGCCTAAGAATAAGGCTGGCAAGGCCATCACTTACAGCGTTCAAGAAGAAGCCGTTGCAGAGTACACTGCTAGCTATCAGGCTTATAACGTAACCAACAGCCATACGCCAGGTCAAACTAGCCATACCGTTCAAAAGGTATGGGATGATGGTCAGAACCAAGATGGTTTGCGCCCAGTTGAGCTCAAGGTTCAGCTCTATGCAGATGATCAAAAATATGGCGATGAAATCAGCCTAACAGCAGCTAACAATTGGACCTATACTTGGAGTCAATTGCCAGAAAAGGCCCAAGGTAAAGCTATTTCCTACCAAGCACGTGAAGTAACCGTGCCAGAAGCTTATCAAGCAGATCAACCAAGGACACAGGCAGGCGTGACGACCTTGACTAACCGCCATACGCCAGAAATCACGAGCGTTTCAGGGACTAAGACTTGGAAAGACAACAATAACCAAGACGGTGTCCGCCCAGAACGTATTAAGGTCAACCTCTTAGCTGATGGTGTCCTTAAGGCAAGCAAGGAAGTTTCCGCTGCTGATAACTGGTCCTATAGCTTCGATAATTTACCAAAATTTGCCGCTGGCCAAGCCGTGGTCTACACGATTACCGAGGATGCGGTGGCAGAATACAGCACACAAGTAGAAGGCTATAACCTAACAAATAGCCATACGCCAGGTCAGACCAGCCTGACAGTTACCAAGCAATGGCAAGACCAAGGCGACCAAGATGGCTTGCGTCCGAGTCAAATCCAAGTTCAGCTCTATGCTGACGGTGTTGCTTCAGGTAGCCCAGTTACCTTGACAGCTGCTGATAATTGGGTTTACACCTGGTCAGGTTTGGCTGAGAAGGCCAATGGTAAGACCATTGAATATAGCGTCAAAGAAGTCGACCAACCAAGTGGCTATACTAGCACGATCAGTCAAGTAAGTCCGGGTAATGTCCTCATCGTCAACCAACATACACCTGCGACCACTGAAGTCAAGGGGCAGAAGACATGGGACGATGCTAACAACCAAGATGGCAAACGCCCTGAATCTGTGACTGTTCAACTCTATGCTGACGGCCAAGTGGTGGCTAGCCAAGTCGTGACCGCAGCCAACAATTGGACCTATAGCTTCAGCAACCTCCCTCAATTTGCTAAGGGCAAGGCAATCAGCTACTCCGTACAGGAATTAGTGGATGCTGGCTTAGACAAGGCGGGTTACCGACCAAGCTATGAAGCATACAATATCACCAACCACTACAAGCCAGAAGTAACGACCTTTGAAGTTCGCAAGGTCTGGAATGACCAAAACGATCAAGACAAGCTACGTCCAAGTCAAATTCAGGTCCAACTCTATGCCAATGGCAAAGCCTTTGGCGAGCCTGTGACCCTGAAGGCCGACAATGACTGGCGCCACGTCTTCGCTGATTTGGCTAAGTACCAAGAAGGCAAAGAAGTGGTCTACACAGTGGAAGAAGTAGCCGTTCCAAGCGGTTATAGTGTCACAAGCAGTCAAACTGGGGTAAATCAAGTGACCTTGACTAACACCCATCAACCAAAACGTCCTGAAGATCCAGGCAAGAAGGACCTACCTAAGACAGGTTCTGCTGAGACCTTCTCCTTAGCCTTAGCTGGCCTTATGGCCATGACAGGCTTGGGTATCTTATGGGGGACTAAGCGTCGTCAAGCTTAGTCTTAACTAAGGGCGAATTTAGGCTAATAAAAGTGGCTAGGATCAGCGTCCTAGCCGCTTTTTCTTTTGCTTTTAAATTCTTCTTTTTTTTCCTTATAAGTCTTGTTATACTATAGTTAGTTGAAATCATCGTGTCTATTGAAAGAAAGGGAATTATCACATGGCATTAACGAATATTTTCGGCCTCTTGGGTGGTTTGGGGCTCTTCCTCTTCGGGATGACCCTCATGTCTCAAGGACTAGAAACGGCTGCCGGCAGTCGCCTCAAGCAGATTTTGGAGAAGTTGACCGCTAACCGCTTCATTGGGGTAGGGGTCGGAGCCTTAGTCGCAGCCTTGACTCAGTCTTCTTCCGCAACCACGGTCATGGCGATCGGTTTCGTTAACTCAGGTTTGATGGACCTCAAAAGCGCGGTCTGGATTATCATGGGGGCCAATATCGGAACCACCATTACCGGGCAGTTGATTGCCTTGAATTTCTCGGCCTATGCGCCACTTATCCTCTTCGCCGGGGTTCTCTTGGCTATGTTCGCAGCCAAAGGACGCTCCGCAGCAGTGGGCCAAGTCTTAATTGGGCTTGGTATGCTCTTCATGGGGCTGGAGCACATGTCCCAATCCATGGAGCCACTCCGCTATATGCCTGAATTTACCGGGCTCTTGGCTAAATTCGAGAACCCCTTACTAGGGATTGCGGTCGGGGCCATCTTTACGGCGGTCATTCAGTCCAGTTCAGCCTCGGTCGGGATTTTGCAGACCTTAGCCCTCAGCGGTGTTATTACCTTGCCAAGCGCCATTTATGTCCTCTTCGGGCAGAACATCGGGACCTGTATTACGGCCATTCTGGCTTCGATTGGCTCTGAGCGTAATGCTAAGCGGGCGACCTTGATTCACCTCTTATTTAACGTAATTGGGACAGTTATCTTTGTGGCCATTAGCATGACAACGCCATTTGTCCACTGGATGGAAGGCCTGACGCCAGGCAATGTGCCAGTCCAAATCGCCAACGTCCACACCATCTTCAACATCGTGACTACTTTCTTGCTCTTGCCATTCGGGGCTCAATTGGTGCGTCTAACTTATGTCTTCTTGCCAAACTTACCAGAAGCGCCAACACCAAGTGTGGTGCATCATTTAGACTTCAATATCTTTAATCAAGAATACCATGTCGGTTTAACCACTATGATGGGGGCCCAACTCTACAAGGAAGTCATGAATATGTTAGGTTTAGTACGCCAAAACGTAGCCATGGCCTTCAGCCTCTATGATGAGACAGATGTTGAGGATAAGATGGCTGAGATTAAGAGTCGTGAGCAGGACATCGACGAGCTCAACCAGCAGATCGTCCAATATGCGGCCATGTCTTTGACTCACGATGCCAACTTGCAGAGTGGTGAATATGTCAAGATTGCCTCTGACCTGGAGCGGCTAGGCGACCATGCTACCAACATTATGGAGCGTATCCTCTTGATTCAAGGCAGCAAGCACGACCTGTCTGAAGAAGCGCGGGAAGAATTAGCAACCATGTCACGCTTGGCTCTAGAAATCTTAGACCAGCTCAAGGAAACCGTAGGTGACAACCTGGAAGAAGTCAACAACCAGGAACAATTAATCGACCAAGCCTACGAGACCTTCGAACGCATGCAAATCCAGCGTCTTAAGAGCAAGGTCTGTGGGACCAGCAACAGTGTCCACTTTGCTAAGATTCTGACCGACTTCGAGCGCATTGGTGACCACTGTCTTAACATCGCCCAAGAAATGAATACCATCCACCCAAGTTGGAAATTCGTTGAGCAGCAAGACTAAAATAATTAAGGCTAGGACCTAAGGGTTCTAGCCTTTTTGTTTGTCATCAAAATGTTAGAAGCTAAAAAGTGCCAAGGCCCCCTCTTTTGGGTATTTATAGAGGGAGGGATCGAGATGGAAGTCCAGGATTATTTAGCGGGCCGTTGTTTGACCCAGACAGAAGTTCAAGAAGTGTGGCAGTTGACGGAGGCTAGGGGGCAGAACCTAGAAACTTGGCTAGCTAGTCTGCCTTCAAAGCCTGCCCTAACGGGTCCGCCCTGGGTCTGTGGCCGATGCGGTAACCAAGATCCACGTCAGTTTTGGACCTTCCAAGGACTGGACGGCCAGTCTAGGACTTATTGCCTGGACTGCCTATCTCTGGGCCGCGTCATGTCGGGTCAGAGGCTGTATTGTCAGCCGGCTCCAGCGGGAAGGCCCCTGAGCCAGTCTCCGCTGACTTGGCAGGGAGAATTGACCCCAAGTCAGGCTGAAATTGCTCAGAAGCTGGTTGAAGCCTGGCGGGGCCAGGAGCGACGACCACAATTAGTTTGGGCGGTCACTGGTGCCGGCAAGACCGAGCTAGTTTTTCCTTTGTTGGAGCAAGCTCTGATAGATGGAGGCCGGGTCTGCCTAGCCTCTCCT
Source organism: Abiotrophia sp. (assembly GCF_057275535.1). NCBI lineage: Bacteria > Bacillati > Bacillota > Bacilli > Lactobacillales > Aerococcaceae > Abiotrophia > Abiotrophia sp. The sequence continues at coordinate 148,179 of NZ_DBHIRJ010000002.1, read as the reverse complement.
CGAATTGATGTCTGCTTGGAGCTGGCGCCTCGGCTTAAGGCAGCCTTTGCTGGCTTAGATTGTCAGGTTCTCTATGGGGGGAGCCAGGATAGATATGAGCTCAAGCCCCTGACACTGGCCACAACCCACCAACTGCTACGTACTTATCAGGCTTTTGACTGTTTGATTGTGGATGAGGTGGATGCCTTTCCCTATGTGGATTCTCGTGCCTTGCACGAGGCAGTGGCTCGAGCGCTTAAGCCAGGTGGCTTATTAGTTTATCTTACCGCCACGCCGGATGATCGCCTCCTGTCTGACTGGGAGGCGAGGCGCTTGGTCTGCCACCAACTGCCGGCTCGCTACCATGGACATCCTTTGCCCCTGCCGCAGCTGCAGTGGGTAGGGGACTGGCCTAAGGGCTTAGCAGCCGGTCGCTTGATTAAGCCACTTAAGCAAATTTTGCAACGCTTCGGCCACCTAGAGGGTCCAAAGTTACTCTTTGTGCCCCATATTCCCCAGGCCCAAGCCTGTGCTAAGCTCTTGAAACCCTTGTTACCTGGTGTGGCTTTGACTTCGGTTCATGCCAGCGATCCTAAGCGTCAGGATAAGGTGACTGCCCTGCGTCGAGGACAGCTAGATTTATTGGTGACCACGACCATTTTAGAGCGGGGTGTGACTTTGCCTCATTGCCAGGTCTGTATTCTGGGGGCGGATGATGAGCTTTATACGCGAGCCAGTCTTATGCAAATGAGCGGTCGGGTAGGGCGGAGTGCTGATCAACCGTCAGGCGCCCTTTGGTGGTTGCATCAAGGGCAAAGTCTTGCCATGCGCCAGGCCATTCAGCAACTTGGCGCCCTCAATCAGACAGCCCAAGCGCGTGGGCTTTTGCGGGCCAACTAGGAGGTGGAAAGTTTGAAATGTATCATGTGTCAAGAAGCTTGCCATCAGGGCCCGACCATCTGGGACTACCTAGCTTGGGGTCCCTTGCCGGAGTCAGTTCTCTGTCGCGCCTGCCAAGATTTCTGGCAGACTCGAATTGAAGGCCAGGTCATTTGTTGGGGTTGCGGTCGGGCCTTGTCCCAGCAGGCCCAGGACCCCTATCATGCCGTGGCTATCTGGCAGGATCAACATGCCTATTGCCAAGAATGTCAGGCCTGGCTCAGCCGCTATCCCATTGACTTAATCCATCACCAGGCCCTCTGTCCCTATCAGGGAGCCCTGCGCCAGTGGCTCCACAGTTACAAATACTTAGGAGATATCCGCCAGGCCCAGGCTCCTGCTCAGCGCTTGAGGGCCTTTGCAAATCAACATCCAAAGGCCCATTGGTTGGTCTTGCCCTCGTCGCCAGCCAGTTTGGCCCAACGACAATTTCACGCCACACGCCAGCTCTTAGAAGTGGCGGGTTTGAAGGTTTTTTGTCCTTTTGACTATGTGGGGGATGGAGTCAAGCAAGCTAGCAAGAGCCGGCAACAACGCCTAGCGCTGGGCCAAGTTTTTGCCCTCAAGGAAGAGGTGTTAGCTTATTTGCCTAGGGGCGAATGGTGGCTCTTTGATGATGTTTACACGACTGGAAGCACCCTCTTGCGGGCTAAATCCTTGTTGTATCCTGTAGCAAAAAATCGGCAAATCCCCCTCTATTCCTTTTCTTTATTCCGCGAGGGGAGAGTCGAAAAATAATTGAGTGTTTCCGCTTTCAATCTTAGGATGGGTATGCTATAATAAGCATAAGCAGAAGATAAACTGCTTGACAATAGGATTAACATCCCGGGATTAACCCTATTAATCACCAACAGAAATGAGGGATTCGGTTATGTTTAACTATAATGTACGCGGAGAAAATATTGAAGTGACCAAAGCCATCCGTGACTATGCAGAGAAGAAAGTCAGCAAGTTAGAGCGTTTCTTCGACAATGCGCCAGAGGCGACGGCTTACGTTAACCTCAAGGTATATCCCGACAAGACAGCTAAAGCCGAAGTGACCATTCCGCTCTCCTTCCTAGTGTTGCGTGCGGAAGAAACCAACCCAGATTTATATGCAAGTATTGACCTGGTGGTTGATAAACTCGAACGCCAAGTGCGTAAACATAAAACAAAAATTCACCGTAAATATCGCGAAGTTCATGGTGATGCAGGGGCTTATGATGCGCTCCTCAACCAGGCAAGTGAACCTGCTAGCGAAGAACCTGAGCTAGATATTGTGCGGTCAAAACGCATTAGCCTCAAACCAATGAGCAGCGAAGAAGCGGTACTACAAATGAACATGCTGGGTCATGACTTCTTCGTCTATACAGACGCAGAAACAGAAGAATTCAGCATTGTCTATCGTCGTAAAGATGGCCGTTATGGCTTGATTGAGACGGCAGAGTTCTAAGCTAAAGTTGAATTTGTGAGGGCGAGACAGGAGTCTCGTCCTTTTTTTATGGTGGAGACCAGCTTTGTGCTCATGGAGGCGAGCTGGGGCATGATCATTATCTTAAATCCCAACCAGGCGGACAAGGGTTCCTGCCTGGCTTTTTTTCATTTTTTAGTATAAAAACATTCAAATTCTGCACGAATTCTGCTATAATAGAATAGATGCATTAGGCATAACTTATGATGTAGATAAACAAAGGAGATTATTAATGGCTAATTTTCTAAGAAACCTCGTTGAAAACGATAAAGCAGAATTGCGCCGGACAGGTCGTATTGCCGACCAAGTCATGGCGTTAGAAGACAAATACAAGGCCATGAGCGATGAAGAATTACGCGCCCAAACGGCTGAATTTAAGAAACGCCTGGAAGCAGGTACTAAATTAGACGACCTCTTGGTAGAAGCTTTCGCTGTTGTGCGTGAAGCGGATCGTCGTGTCTTGGGTCTCTTCCCATACCGCGTTCAAATCCAAGGTGGGATTGTCATCCATGGCGGGAACATCGCCGAAATGCGTACCGGGGAAGGGAAAACCTTGACCGAAACCATGCCGGTATACCTCAATGCCCTAACTGGCAAAGGGGTTCACGTCGTGACCGTTAACGAATACTTAGCAACTCGTGACTCCAAGGAAATGGGGGCTGTCTACGAGTTCCTAGGCTTGACTGTCGGGCTCAACCTCAACAGCATGTCATCTGCTGAGAAGCGTGAAGCTTACAACTGTGACATTACTTATTCTACTAACAACGAATTAGGCTTTGACTACCTCCGTGATAACATGGTGGTTTACAAGGAGCAAATGGTACAACGCCCATTGCACTTTGCGGTAGTCGATGAAGTAGACTCCATCTTAGTCGATGAAGCGCGTACGCCACTGATTATCTCTGGCCAAGCTGAGAAATCAACCGCCCTCTACACTCGGGCAGACTACTTTGCTAAAGGCTTGAAGGCTGAAGAAGACTACACTATTGACTTGACGTCTAAGACCATTGCCTTGACTGACCAAGGGGTTGACAAGGCTGAGCGTGTCTTCCGTCTGGAAAACCTCTACGATGTCAACAACTCTGTCTTGGTTCACCATATTGACCAAGCTTTGCGTGCCAACTACATTATGTTGCACGATATCGACTACGTGGTTGACGAAGGCAAGGTTAAGATTGTCGATCCATTTACGGGTCGTATCATGGACGGTCGTCGTTACTCTGACGGTCTCCACCAAGCAATCGAAGCTAAGGAAAACGTTGAAATCGAAGACGAGTCTAAGACTATGGCGACCATCACCTTCCAGAACTACTTCCGTATGTATGAGAAGTTGTCAGGGATGACCGGGACGGCCAAGACCGAGGAAGAAGAATTCCGCGAAATCTACGGCATGAACGTGGTTGTAATCCCAACCAACCGTCCAGTACAACGGGTGGATGCGCCAGACCAACTCTATCCAAGTCTTAAATCTAAATTCAAGGCAGTGGTGGCTGACATTAAGGAACGCCACAGCAAGGGCCAACCAATCTTGGTCGGTACGGTTGCCGTTGAAACCTCTGAATACCTGTCTGGTCTTTTGACCAAGGAAGGGATTCCTCACGAAGTCCTCAACGCCAAGAACCACTTCAAAGAAGCGGAAATCGTTATGCAAGCGGGTCAACGTGGCGCGGTTACCATCGCGACCAACATGGCCGGTCGTGGTACTGACATTAAGTTAGGTCACGGTGTTAAGGAATTAGGCGGTCTCTGTGTTATCGGGACTGAACGTCACGAATCTCGTCGTATTGATAACCAGCTCCGTGGTCGTTCAGGTCGTCAAGGGGACCCAGGTGCTTCCCAATTCTACCTATCTCTAGAAGATGACCTCATGCGTCGTTTCGGTTCTGACCGAATCAAAGCTATGTGGGAGCGTCTCAATGTGACGGATGAAGAGATGGAAGATATGGCTATTACTAGCCGTTTCCTCTCTCGCCAAGTAGAATCTGCGCAAAAACGCGTTGAAGGGAACAACTACGATACACGTAAGAACGTCTTGGAATATGACGAAGTAATGCGTGAGCAACGTGAAGTTATCTATAGCCAACGACAACAAGTTATCAACGAAACAGACAACTTAACTGACGCAGTCAAAGGGATGATCAAACGTACCATTATCCGCGAAGTTGAAGCCGTGACTGAAGGCGACAAGAAAGACTGGAACTACCGTGGTCTCTTGGATTACGCACACGCTAACCTAGTCAACCCAGAACAATTGACCCTTCAAGACTTAGAAGGTAAGTCTGCCAAGGAATTAGTTGAAACCCTCTACGGCACAGCTATGAAGGTATTCCAAAGCAAGTTGGACATGCTCTATGGTCCAGAACAAGTCTTGGAATTCGAGAAAGTGATTATCCTACGTGTGGTAGATAGCAAGTGGACAGATCACATCGACATGATGGATCACCTACGCCAAGGGGTCGGCTTACGGGCTTACGCTCAAACCAACCCATTGACTGAATACCAAACAGAAGGTTACGAACGTTTCCAAGAAATGATTGCTGAAATCGAGTTTGACGTGACACGCTTCATTATGAAGTCACAAATCCGTCAAAACTTGGAGCGCGAACAAGTTAACGCATAATCAAAAATCCCATTATATCATATATGATATAATGGGATTTTTTGCGTGTTAGGCCTAGCTTCAAAAAAAGTGTCATATATAGTTGACATCCTCTCCCAAAAGGTCTATACTATGTGTAACATATATGTGACACACAAGAAAGAAGGCGTGCTATGAACCGCGTGCGAGAACTACGACAGAGCCGGAAACTCTCACAATTAGCCCTAGCCAAAGAGGTTGGGGTCGCCCGACAAACCATTAACCTAATCGAAAATGACAAGTACAATCCATCCTTGGATCTCTGCCTCAAACTAGCCTATGCGCTTGAGACAGATTTGAATACCTTATTCTGGGAGGTCGAATTGCATGAATCAACCACACAAGCACAAGAAATTTAGCTGGGAGAACTGGATCCGCCGCTTTTACGGGGTACAGAACTTAGACGAATATCGCATGGCCGAAATCAATAAGATTGGCAACAAGGCCTATCTGATCTTGCTGCCCTATCTTGGCTTGGCCAACGTCGCAGCCTATTTTCTCTGGTTCTTCCACCCCGAGTGGGCCTTTTGGGGCATGCTTGGCTGTAATCTCTTGGTTCTACTAGGGCTCAACACCTATGTGGCGACCAAGGTTCATCGCCTTAAGCTAGATGCCTTAGAAGTCGAACCTAACAAGGTCCAGCAAGCCCTCAAAGACTTAGTCTGGTCGGCCATAAAAGCCGGGATTTTCTTCGCTGTTTGGATGCATTTTTCCCTAGCGGCCATTGGGGCCCTCTTGGGTGAGGATGGCATGGCCCATCTGACCCAGTGGCGCTACATTATCATTAATGCCTTAGGAGGTGTCTTCTTCGGGATTGTGACCTACACAGTAGGACGTCGGCGTTTGCGAGATGGCCAAGCTGGCCTAGAAGAAGACCTAGAGTCTAGTCAAGAGGAGGACGACCATGAAAACTAACTATCTAAGATGGCTAGCCATTCTGGCAGGTATGGGCCTGATTGCCATCGCCCTGTCTCGTGGCATGGGCTACTGGCAGGAATCCCTCATTCAGATGGATTCGACCCTGCGAATTAGCATTGGCCTCATTCTAGGCCTTAGTTTCTTCGTATTTGTCTACTGGCAGCAGCGAAAGAATAAGAAGTAATCAGCAGATTAGGAGGTAATTTCCATGATTGAATTTCAAAATGTCTCTAAAGCTTACGGGGCCACTCAAGCCCTCAAAGACCTCAATCTTAGCATCCAAGAAGGCCAAATTGTCGGCCTAATCGGCCATAATGGGGCCGGTAAATCCACAACCATCAAATCCCTAGTCTCCGTCATTAACCCGTCTTCAGGCAAAATCCTAGTCGATGGCTTCGACTTGGCTAGTCACCGACTAAGAATCAAGCAAAAGATTGGCTATGTGGCTGATTCGCCAGACCTCTTCCTACGCCTGACGGCCCAGGAATTCTGGGACTTAGTTGCTGCCTCTTATGGCCTAAACAGGCAGGATTATGAAAATCGACTAGTAGATCTGCTTGGTCTCTTTGATTTTGCCGACCACCGTTATGAAGTCATTGAGACCTTCTCGCACGGTATGCGGCAGAAAGTTTTCGTCATTGGCGCTCTCTTGTCTGACCCTGACATTTGGGTTCTCGATGAACCTATGACCGGTTTGGATCCTCAGGCCGCATTCGACCTCAAGCAACTCATGCGGGCCCATGCAGACAAGGGCAAGACCGTGCTCTTCTCTACCCACGTGTTAGAAGTAGCCGAGCAAATCTGTGATCGCCTGGCTATCCTTAAGAAGGGGGAACTTATCTTCTACGGAACCGTGGCAGAGCTCAAGGCGGAACATCCCGACCAAAGCCTGGAAGCCATCTATTTGAATTTGGCAGGGCGTAAGGAAGAAGGCGAGTCTCATGCGTCTTAAAATGATATGGCAATTGATGCGGGTCAATATCCTCTATGCTGGGCAGGCTGGTGCCCTCGTGCGTTATCGCCAAAGACAGGCGGCTAACCCTAATAAGAAGCTAGACGTACCCATGATTCTCATCCGCCAGTACCTACTGGTAGGGGCTATGTATGTCTTTCTCTTTTGCTTTATGAATGGCTTCTTCCAACTGGCAGGGGCACCCATGCGATTTACGGTCATTGTTTCCGTCTTCGTGCTCATGATGCTGGGACAGGGCTTTATGACCTTCTACAATGTCTTCTATGAAAGTGGCGACCTACAAGCTTACCGGCCCTATTCCTATTCCGAGGGCGAAATTATGCTGGCCAAGCTCTTGTCGGCTCTGATGGTCATTCTCTTTACCATCTTGCCAGTCCTCTGCTACTTTATCCTCTTAGCCATTCAGAGTCCCGGCTTGTTGGTCTTGACCTTGCCAGTAGCCTTGCTAGGCTTTAGTCTGATTTTGGCTACTATCATTTCTTTGTTGATTGTGCTGGCTCATTATTTGACCAAAACAACTGTTTTCCGTCAACATAAGCAACTAGCCTCCAATCTGCTTATGGCTTTGGTGATGATTATCACCTTCTGGGCGGTCTTCCAAATCAATGGCAGTCGGGATGATTTTAGTAATCTATCTGGCATGGCACAGATTTTTATGCCCTTCTATGACCTAGTGATGAATCCAGGACAAATCACTGCCTGGCTGGGGCTCTTGCCTTGGCTAGCAGCCTTAGGGGCGCTCCAAATCCTCTTGCGGCTTCAAGTAGTGCCGCAATTTTACGAAGCGGCTCTGACAACTTCCAGCCAATCCGGCATAGGTCAGCGCAAGAGTCGCATCTATCATTTTGGTAGCCAAGGTCGTCTAGCCTGGGTCAAAACCTACATTTGGCGTCTGGTAAGTGAGGGGTCAGTTCTCATGCAGGCCATCCTGATGAGTAGCATTTTCCCTTATATCTTCCTGATTGCTATCCTAGGGGGATTGTCAGAAAAACCAGATCTGTTGACGGAATTGGTGCAAGCTCACTACCTAGCGCCCCTCATGCTCCTAGTAATCTTTATTGCTGGCTTTAACGCTGGCTACGGTGGCCTAGCCATGATGGGCCATTCCCTGGAAAGGGACAATCTGGCCTATATTAAGACCCTGCCAATGGATTTAATGGGCTATCTCAAGAAAAAATTCTGGTTATTAGTTGGTCTGCAAAGCCCACTGGCGCTGGTCTTATTGATTGGCCTCTGCCTCTTCTTAGGCATGGAGTGGTGGGTCATCGGCTGCCTAATCTTAACCTGGCTGGTAGTCAGCCTAGCTTGGTCTAGCTGGTCCTACAGCAAGGATTATCTGGAGCCTGTCACCCAATGGTCTAATGTCTCCGAACTCTATAGTCGAGGCAGTACCTGGGTACGGAGCATGCTGATGCTGTTAGGTTATATTGTGACCATTGGTCTGGTCGTGGGAGAGTATGTGCTCTTGATGAATCTGCCTGAGGAAACCGGCTATCTTCACGCCCTAGACTTAAGTATTGCCCTCTTGGCTGTATGTGGGATGGTGGCCTTGGTTGCTTGGCATCGACTTGCTATCCAAGTTCGCGGTGTCGAGGCGGAAGGGTCAATAGGTCGGAAATGGCTATATTGGCCGCTAGCCATTGCTCTGATGGGAGTAATTCTCAATGTGGGTTTACTCCCTCAGAACCTAGCTTTTAATTTCTTAGTATCTATTTTGGGCGATCAGCAAACAATCTTCATGCTTGGAACCTTAGTAGGGGGAATTATCTTCGTTTCTGTTTTCCTTTGGCTCTACTATAAGCATTCTGGGGAAAAATTCCAATTTGGGTGGAAAGATTTGGGGATTTCAATTCTATCTACTATTGCTATGAGAATAGCGATTTCACTCCTTTACGGAGCTATGCATTCCTCTCAAGAAATGACGGGGAATGATGCGGCCTTAGGCGGTATGTTAGGAGTTGCAACAGAGCCTAGCCTATGGATTGCTTATTTCTTTATCTCGGTCATTGGGCCAATTAGTGAAGAGGTCATTTTTCGCGGATATTTCAAGAAACTCTTCTGTCTCAACGGTCATTTTGGTTGGTTTGCCGCTTTGGTATCCTCAGCCCTATTCGGCTACATGCATGGATCTAGCACACTCTTCGAGTGGTTACTTTATGGAGGTATGAGCCTAGGGCTCTACCTCAGCTTCCGACGCCGGAATCAGCTAATCGATTCCATCGCCCTCCATATTGGGAATAACCTATTCGTTAGCGTCATACAGCTCCTAATGTATTATGGTATCTTGCAACTGCAATAAGAGACAACCTCGCTCCTGAGACATAGGAGCGAGGTTGTTTCTATGCTTAGTGTTAGGATGAGATAAGAGCCTTAGTTTGGCGTGGCGTATTTGAAAAGTTGCTTGATTTTTCGATAGGAAACCCTTACAATGTGACTTAACGGTGATTTTTCACATAAAATGTGGTATGTCAAAAGCTAGCTGTCAACGGCGCATACACCATGGGGAGGTGTTTTCAATTAAAACAGAGAATTTACAAGCATATGTTGACCAGTATTATGGTTACGATTCTAATATTATAGATTGGCGTGCTAGTAACTTTTTATCTCGGATTGATTATTGGGTGGATGAATTTGATAACCGAGTCACACATTATGCCATCATCGACATCGATAATTTAGAGTGGACCGGCTGGGGAGATGATCGATCCCCGAGAGCGCCTTATGTACGCACTATGGTTGCCCCTGGCTATTTCCACCATTGGTTCCTAGTGGATGACCCCATAGACGGGCAATATGCTTTTAATGGCACCCATTCCTTTCTCAACTTTTACGGGAAGGCAAGGGATTTACAAATAGAGGTACAAACACATCAAGCAGAGGATGAACTGAGACATTGCCCGCCAACCAATCCCATTGAATCCAAAGACACCCAGCGTTTCAAGGAAAGTTTGGCACCTCTATTCACTAAGGATTTTAAGCTGACTAATATTGAGGGACGCCTTTTTGGGGATGAGGTCCATCTGAGCCTGGTTAGCCCTGAAGGTGACTTGCATCGATTAGAGTTATTACAGATCTTAAGTGTCAAGAAAGAAAAACGAGACAGAATAGAAGGCACGCAATTTCTTGACCTAGAAGTGACAGAGGTGCCTTGGGAGATGTATGGTCGCGTTGAAACAAGATTTGTGACTACTCTTACCCTTCAGCACGAGGATTATCTCTATACCATCCAGTTCCTAGTAGCTAATTGGGCAAAATAGTGTTGTAATAGGAAGAAATCATATAAAAGCCCACCGACTCTATGAATTAGAGCGGTGGGCTTCTATTTTTTTTAGCCGTTAATTTTTTTTAGGTGGCTTAAGTAGATGGAGTTAATGCTAGCTAGTCACTAACTCTCCGAGAGCTAGTTGTTGGAAACAACAGGACAATGAAAACTCCTGGTTGTCAATATGAAGACAGGTGTAGCTACGATTTTCCTTAGTATAGTAAGTTTCGCTCAAGTTGAAAGACTGATGGGCCTGGTTCCGTCTCCGAAAAATAAGCTTCTGACAGTGGGCCAGCGACAGAGTAAGTGGTCGTGGTGTATGAGAGAAGGACAAGGTGAGCGTGTCTAGGGTGTCGTACCAAAAGTAGGAAGTGATAGGAAAGGTAAAATAAGGCTCGATTTCCTGTCTTAGAGTGTCGAGGTTTTGCCTTGAAAGAGTCTGAACCTTATTGATTTTAAGTGTGTCTTGATCAGGTAGCTGATCAAGAAGCTCTGTTTCGAGTTGGCGACAGGCAATTGAAAGTTCCATATACTGGAAGCTCAGGAAAAAGGTAGTAATTCCCTCGTCATCTGGCGGATGACTAATGAGAATGTGATCGATAAAATAGTGGGTCTGGTATTCCGGATGATCTGCAAGCAATAAATCAGCCGGCCTAACGAGACTATCGTAAGAGAAAAAGTCAATGGACATACAGTCGGAGAAAGTAAGTGATATATATTGATCGAAGGCATCAATATAGAATTGTAAGGTACGGAAATGGGGACTAGCATGAGCAGAGATTAGATGAGGATTACCCAAAAAATTGGCGTTAGCCAAATCAACATGGTAGTTGAGGTCCTTTAATAGCATGATTCCTAATCTCCCTTGCTTTTCTATGTAAGCTTAAGGCAACTATACCATATAATAATTTGATTTTCTATAAGATTAATATGACGAGAGTTTCCATCAGCCCAGTCGCTCCAGACGGTTTTGTCTTATCTTTTAGACTGCAAGATGATAGTCGATAGGTCTGTGATTTTGACAGGACGTTTGGCTCTAAATTATGCTATAATAGGAGCCAGATAGGGAGTGACTTGAAATTTATGAAATACCTTTTATTACTTCGTGGAATTAATGTTGGTGGCAAGAACAAAGTAGTTATGAGTGAACTTAGAGCTCAGATTGAGGCTTTGGGTTATGAAGCAGTCACTACCTATATCAATAGTGGGAATGCCTTTTTCGAGACGGAGGAGCCTCTGGAACGCATCAAGGCTAAGATTGGCGACATGTTGGCGACTTATCCTTTTACCATTTATTATGTGGTCTTAAGTCGCGATACCTACTTGGCAGATGCCACACAAGTACCGGACTGGTGGCAGGAGCCCTTGGCGCGTCGCGATGTGCTCTTCTACACGGACCAGGTGGATTATGAGGACATGAAGGCTCGCATTCAGGCCATGCCCCTACACGATGAAGTGGTTCATTTTGGCGACCGGGCGGTCTTCTGGGGCAAATACACGGAAAGTGAATACCTCAAGACCTCCTACCACAAGTACCTGCTCAAGGAGGACTTCTACCCGCAGATTACCATCCGTAATGGCAAGACCTTCGATAAATTGAGGGACTTGCTAGGGTAAGATCAAAAAAAGCCGGATTCCTAAAGTCCGGCTCTTTGCTTAGCTGAGCCAGTAGGCTAGCCAGAGAATTAGAGACAAGCCGCCACGAATGAGGAGATGACGTGCTTGGATGCGGCCAAATAGATAATGGCCGTTGAGTAAGGCGCAGACCATGAGGCTGAGCAAGGCTAGTCCTAGTCCAAAACAGGCAGGCCCGTGCGACAGCCAACCAAAGCAAGCTGCTAGGCTGCTTGCCATAAGACTTAAGGTGCAAAAGACATTAAGCCCGGTCAGCCAAGTCAGCCCGGGGCGCCGGCTATGAAGGCTGGCGCCTAGCATGGCTAGGGCGTAAAGGACGAAGAGACTGAGTAAGAAAATTTTCATGATAGGACCTCCTTGTAGGTTACTATCTCTAGTAAAACCTAAGGGGCTAAGCCCCTGTCAAGAGGAGGAGACCAAAATGTTGCAGACAGGTCAGATTGAAGCCAAATACCAGGTCAGTCGCGACACCCTGAGATTCTATATTGAAGAAGGCCTTGTGGCGCCAGATAAGGTGGCGGGCAAGTATCAGTGGTTGCCTGAGCATGAGGTGGCCTTGACTAATATTTTGGAACTTCGGGCCCTGGGCTTATCGGTCAAGGCTATTAAACGCATCAAGGAATTGCATGAGACAGCTTGCGGGACCGAGACTCAATGGCGGGAGAATTTGACGGTTGTAGAGGAAGAACTAGCAGACTTAGACCGCCAACAAGCTGACTTGGACCGTCGCCGGGCTTCCTTGTGCGCTTTGGCCGACCAGTTGCGTCAGCGCTTAGAAGTTTAAAACTAGGCACAATTAAAGCCGTAGGCCCCCTGGTGGGGCCTTTTACCATTGTCCCACTAAGTTTTGCGTGGTACAATAAGGTGATTGACTAAACGAAGGAGCGTTGATTATGGAATTATATGAAATTCGTCAATTCATTGACAAAGCCAATAACCAATTAGCTAGCTTCAGGGGGTCTCTTTGACTTAGAGGCTTTAGAAGCAGATATTGCCGACTATGAACATCAGATGTCGGCGCCTGATTTCTGGGATGATAACGAAAAGGCTCAGAAAATTATCAGCCAACTTAACTTAGCTAAGGAGACTTACTCGACTATTCATGCCTTGGAAGAAGGCGTGGCCGACATTGAAGTGGCCCTGGAACTCTATGATGAGTCAGAAGATGCCGACATCTTGGCCGAAGCGGAAGGTCAAGTGGCCCAAGTCCAAGCGGACCTGGATGCCTACGAGATGAAGTTGCTCCTGTCTGGACCTCATGATGCCAATAATGCCATCCTGGAAATTCACCCAGGGGCTGGCGGGACCGAATCCCAGGACTGGGGTAGCATGCTCTTGCGTATGTACCAGCGTTGGGCGGATAAGCAGGGCTTCAAGGTAACAGTCTTGGATTATCAAGACGGGGAAGAAGCGGGCATTAAGAGTGTGACCTTGGAAATCGAAGGCCACAATGCCTATGGCTACCTCAAGTCAGAGAAAGGGGTACACCGTTTGGTGCGGATTTCACCTTTTGACTCCAACAGCCGGCGCCATACTTCCTTCGCTTCGGTAGAAGTGACACCTATGTTGGATGATACCATCGAAATCGACATCAACCCCGATGATTTGCGGATTGATACCTATCGGGCTTCAGGGGCTGGGGGTCAGCATATTAACAAGACCTCCTCTGCCATCCGGATTACCCATATTCCAACCGGGATTGTGACTCAGAGCCAGTCCCAACGTTCCCAGTTCCAGAACCGGGATTTAGCCATGGCCATGCTTAAGGCCAAACTCTATCAATTAGAGGAAGAGAACAAGGCCAAGGAATTAGCCGCCCTCAAGGGGGAACAAAAAGACATTGCCTGGGGCTCGCAGATTCGCTCCTATGTCTTCCATCCTTACGCCATGGTTAAGGATCACCGGACTGGCTACGAAGTGGGCAACACGGGGGCTGTCATGGACGGCGACCTCAACGGTTTTATCGATGCCTATCTCAAATGGCAAATGGGCGACTCAGCCTCCTGATACACAATTGACATCTCCTTGTGACCCAGTGGACGAGGGAATGTGGTAGACTTAGAGTGACCAATTTTAGAAAAAGAAAGAGAAAGAAGGTGACCAGATGATTCAATTACAACGTGTCAGCAAACAATATGACAAGGGGACCATTGCTCTACGCGACATCAACCTCTTTATTGACAAAGGGGAGTTTGTCTACTTGATTGGGCCAAGTGGCTCCGGTAAGTCGACTCTGATGAAGTTGCTTTATCGTGAAGAAATGCAGACCCGCGGGACTATCCGAGTAGGGGACTTTAACCTCAACAAGCTCAAGGAGCGTCAAGTGCCACATTTGCGCCGGACGGTAGGGGTAGTCTTTCAGGACTTCAAGTTGCTGCCTAAATTGAACGTCTACGAAAATATCGCTTATGCCCTAGAGGTAACGGGCGAGAGTGGCCGGACTATTAAAGCCCGGGTCAAGGAAGTTTTAGAATTAGTGGGTCTAGCCCATAAGGCTAAATCCTATCCAAATCAATTATCAGGTGGGGAACAACAACGGGTGGCCATTGCTCGGGCTATTGCCAACCGGCCAGCTATCTTGATTGCGGACGAGCCAACTGGTAACTTGGACCCTGAGACAGCCATGGGTATTCATCGTGTCCTCGAATCGATTCATCGCCGGGGAACCACCATTTTGATGGGGACCCATAACGATACCCTAGTGGACCACTTCCAACACCGAGTAGTGGTACTAGAAGGTGGCCGGATTGTCCGCGATGACCGGAAGGGGGATTACCATGAGAGCCATTAGAAGTTTCTTCCGTCATATTCGCGACGGTTTCCGTAACCTCTTCCGTAACGGGCTCATGACCTTGGTGTCCATCTTCACCATGACCTTAACCTTGATTATGATTGGGAGCTTCGTGCTGATTTGGACTAACATTAATGAAGCGACGCGAAATATCGAACAGACCTTCCAAGTACGGGTGCTGATTGACCGCATTGCGACAGAAGAAGAAGAAGCCACACTCAAGACGCAAATCCAAGGCCTGGAGCATGTCACGGATGTGGTCTATCGCAGCAAGGATGAGGAACTAGAGCACTATAAGAAGACAATCACCTCTGACTTCGATGTCATCGAAGGGGATAAGAACCCCCTCAATAACGTTTATGTGGTCTCAGTGGATAAGGGTGAGAACCTAGATAAGGTGGCCCAGGATATTCGTAAGCTAGCCAAGGTAGAAGCTGCCAATTATGGTTCCACAGACGTTGAGACCATTCTGGGCAACATCAATGCTGTGCGGATTGTTCTAGCAGTACTGGCCTCTATCTTCGTCGTCTTTGCGGTACTCCTGGTGTCTAACACCATTCGTCTGACTATTTTGGCCCGCCGGACAGAAATCGAGATTATGCGCCTAGTAGGGGCAACCAAGCGCTACATTCGCGCGCCTTTCAAATATGAAGGGGCCTATATTGGTTTGATTTCGGGTCTTCTGGCCTTTGGTGCCTTGTATGGCATCTATGAAGGAGCCCATAGCTACTTGCCTGGATTCTTAGGATTAGCTAATCTCCAGCTGGTAGCCACCATGCCAATTCTGGCCTATGTAGGAGCAGGACTCCTAGTGATTGGGATTGTCTTAGGTCGCCTAGGGGCAGGCCGCTCAATCCGCCGTTTCTTAGATATATAAGAGAGCAAAGGACTGGAAGTATCTTCCAGTCCTTTTTAATATGAAAAAAAGCCACTAGCTTGGCTAGTGGCTGGGCCTTAGTTGAGGTTAGTCTTCTAATTGGTTGCTTAAAATGTTGACCTTGTAGAAGCGAGGCCAGTAGGCGGTCACGCCTATCATAATAACGCCGCATAAGAGGAAGAGTAGGCTAGCTGGCAAGTAGTCGAAACCTAAGGAGAAGATGACCATACCTAGGGGCGAGAGGAGTTGGCTAGCCGTTGAGACGATATTGAAAATCCGGCCTTGATAGTGAGTGGGTACAATCTGGGTGACCCAGGTCATCATGGGAATGTTAACGGCCGTTGAGATACCACCAAAGATTAAACTAATAAGGAGGAAGAAGGCGAAGAAGGCATCTGTTGACAGAGGTAACCAGAGGACAGCCCCCATAAGCGCCACCAGGCCGCCAATGGTGAGGATGGATTTCCAGGCTAGGAGTAGTGGATAGCGGATAGCCTTACGAGCGGAGAGGTAAATCCCCACTAAGATGAAGCCTAGGCTGAGCGCAGCTTCCGTTAGGCCGTAGTAGTAATCTGAGAAGTGGAGGACTTTGACTTGGACATAAGGCATGCCCACAATGATCCCTGTAATCAGAAGGTTAATGAACATGAAGAGAGCCAAGGTATGTTGGAATTTCTTGTGGGCCTTGATAAAGTCCAGCCCTTCCTTGAAGAGGGTGAAGAGAGAGGCTTCAGCATCCGCTTGATGATGCGCAACGAGGTGGAAGTTAAGGGTCAGGGTGATGATAATGACGAGAGCTTCTAAGCCAATCTCTAGCCCTACCAGGTATTCCAGTGGCAGAGTGGCATAGAGGGCAACCCCAGCAATAGGCGCGATAAATTGAGACAGGGCACCAATGGTTTGTTCGATGGATCTGAGTTTATGGACGTGCTCCTCAACCACTAGGGTGGTAGCGGCCGACACCGAAGCGGTAGACAGGAATTGGTCGGAAATCTTGAGGGCAATCAAGAGCAGGAAGACCATGAGCAGATTGCTAGTCAGATGGGTGGTGGCGATAAAGCCGGCAAAGAGCCCCAGGGCTAGGATACTGAGACCTTGAGCCCAAATAATGATGTGTTGTTTGTTGTATTTATCGACTAGGCTACCGGTAAAGGGCAGCAGTAGCAGGGAAACCACCGGCCCTACTGCCTGGGACAGGCCGAAGTAAATGGCTGAGTCACTGTGCTTGAGAATAATCAAGCCGATGACGAAGGTCAGGATGGCGGAACCGAGCGTACCGGCTAGGTTGGATACAATCAGTTTACTGAGTTGTTTATTGGATGCTTGGGTAAGTCTAGCTTCCATGGGAACCACTCCTTTCTTAATCGATTCTAGTCTAACATAGGAGCTGGGGGCTGCCATCGGCCTTAGGACCGAAATTTGAGCGGAAGGCTATTAATCCAACCACAACTCGGAATCGCTTACATCAACTATTTAGTGGAAAAGTATTTTACCTGGGTCCATTCCATGGTAAAATGGACTGTATGCTTATGAGAGAGGAGGCGCCCAGATGCGAGATGGACAGGAACAAGACTGGCAAATGACCCCTATCGGGGGCGCTAGTGGTGATGCCTATATGGGCGTTAAGAATAATGAACGCGTCTTCTTCAAGCGCAACTCCTCGCCTTTTATTGCTGCCCTATCAGCCCAAGGGATTACGCCTAAGCTCATGTGGACCCAGCGGACCTATTCAGGAGATCTCCTGGTGGCCCAAGAATGGAAGGATGGCCACTTGTTGAGCCGGGAGGACATGGGCCAAGAAAAGGTTATTCAATTAATCCGTTCCATTCATCAATCTGACTACCTGCTCATGATGCTCAAGCGCAGTGAAGACCAACTCTTCTATCCCTTGGACTTTATTGCCCTCTACCGTAAGGATTTGCCAGCAGCCCTCTGTCAGCATCACTTCTTCAATGAAGTCATTCATTCTCTGGAAGATGCCTTGGATGACGACTTCTATAATGTTAACTACTGTGTCTGCCATGGGGATTTGCATCACCTTAATTTCTTGGAGGCGGAAGATGGCCAGCTCTATCTAGTAGACTGGGAGAATGTCCGCATTGCCGATCCGCTTAGCGACCTTAGCCGCCTACTCTGTGAGTATTACCGGCCTAGCGAGTGGACTCAATGGCTGAAGACCTATGGCTTGCGCTTCGATGCTACTACCTACAAACGAGTCCAGTGGTATAGCCAGATTAACTGTCTACTCATTATCAAACACTATTATCAAGAGAATCGCTTCGATCGTATGAATGAGCTGGTCCTACTCTTGAAGTCTATCTACCAAGGGGCGCAAGCTGATAAGCGTCGCCTCGCCTATCAACCAAAGGAGTTTTTCTAAGTTATGAGATTACGTCATAAACCTTGGGCCCAGGATAAACTGGATGCCCATCCTCAGTATGTGCCTCAGCAGGCGGAGACACTCCGTGGCCAGTGGCAGACCCGTTTCGCCAAGGAACAGCCCATTCATATCGAAGTGGGTTCCGGTAAGGGGCGCTTTATCGTGGAGATGGCTAAGCGCCACCCTGAAATTAACTACATCAGCATTGAGATTCAAACCAGTGTCATTGTGACGGTCTTGGAACATCAAATCCGGGAAGACTTGCCTAACTTGCAAATCCTTCACGCCGATGGCCGTAACCTCAACCAGTACTTCGCGCCTGGCGAAGTGTCCCTGGTTTACCTCAACTTCAGCGATCCTTGGCCTAAGAAAAAGCATGCCAAGCGTCGTCTGACCTCGCCTGACTTTCTGGCTCAATACCAAGAGATTCTGGTGCCAGAAGGGGAGATTCACTTCAAGACCGACAACCAAGGGCTCTTCGAGTATTCCTTGGCTAGCATGTCCCAGTATGGCCTCTACTTCAAGCAGGTCTGGTTAGACTTGCACCAGTCGGACTTCCCTGATAATGTCATGACCGAATATGAGGAGAAATTCTCTTCGCGTGGCCACCGTATTTATCGCATGGAAGCGAAATTTAGAAAATAAGCCCTTAGGGCAGGAAGGTGACTTCCTGTCCTTTTTGAATGGGCCTGGCTAGTTTGGATTAAGCGTGTCTCTATACAAGGCCTGATAAATTTGGTATAATAGCGTTATCAAAAGCAACCGGAGGCGGTATTATGGTAAAAGATAATCCATTAGAAATCGAAAACATCGAAGACGAAGAATTGGCCGCACAAGACCATGCGGATGGTCATTGTGGTGTAGGGTGCTGCAGCACCTCCTTCCACGTAGTTGATTCTGAAGAAGCCTTCCAAGAACTTCTTCGGGGTTTGCAAGACGAAGGTTCATTCTAATCTTGCAAGACCCTGAGGCCCTTGGGGCCTCTTTTTTCGTAGAGAGGGAGGAGAAAGTGTATGGATGAACTGGTCTTGTTAAAGGAACTCATTGCCATTGGCCTGGCGGGTGTCTTCTATTCTAAGGATGTCTTCGACACCGAACGCTATGAGCGGATTCAAGTCATTGCCAAGGAACTAATTGCCCAGAGGTCTAATTTGACTCGGGAGCAGCTGGATCTGGGCTTTGATGGCGAATATGGCTATCAGACGCCTAAGGTCGATACCCGAGCGGTGGTCTGGCGAGATGGAAAGATTCTGTTAGTTCAGGAAGCCGATGGGCGCTGGGCCCTGCCAGGTGGCTGGATGGACGTGACGGAGACCTTGACTTCTAATGCTCTCAAGGAGCTTTGGGAGGAGGCTGGTGTCGTCGGGCAGGCTAAGCGTCTGATTATGATCCAAGACCGTAATCTGCATAATCCAGGTCATAGTCCTTTAACTATTCTCAAGTGCTTCATCGAGTGTGACTACCAGACTCAAAACTTCCAAGCCAATGTCGAGACCCAGGCAGCGGAATTTTTCGCTCCGGATGACTTGCCGGAACTCTTTGAAGCCAAAAGCTCCTACCAACAAATCGCACTCTGCCACGAGGCTTATCAGGCGGGTGAGCGTTGGCAGGTGTTAATCGATTGATTTTTGAGCATTCGAACATTTAATTTGTTCGATTTCCGACCGATTCGTGTTACAATAAAGGCAAGCAACAAAGCAAAGGAGATATGCGCATGTTTAATGAAAAAGACTTACTCGCCGTCAATACCTTACGGACCCTGAGTGTAGACCAAATTGAGGCTGCTAATTCAGGTCACCCAGGTTTACCAATGGGGGCGGCACCGATGGCTTATGCCTTGTGGGCAGGCCACTTGAATGTTAACGCTAAGGATTCTGGCTGGCTCAACCGCGACCGTTTTATCCTCAGTGCAGGCCACGGTTCAGCCTTACTATACAGCCTGTTGCATACTGCTGGCTTTGATGTAAGCATTGATGACTTGAAGAACTTCCGCCAATTAGGCAGCAAGACCCCTGGTCACCCAGAAGTGGGTCACACGCATGGGGTAGAAGCGACTTCTGGTCCTTTAGGTCAAGGGATTGCGACAGCTGTCGGCATGGCCATGGCTGAAGCTCACTTAGGTGCAACCTACAACACGCCTGACTTCCCAGTGATCGACCACTACACCTATGCCCTCTGTGGTGACGGGGACTTAATGGAAGGGGTAGCCTATGAAGCCTGCTCCTTAGCCGGTAAGCTCCAATTAGGTAAATTAGTAGTGCTCTACGATTCTAACGATATTTCCTTGGATGGGGACTTATCGCAAGCCTTCGTAGAAAATGTCAAAGACCGTTTTGGAGCACAAGGCTGGCACTATCTCCGCGTGGAAGACGGTAACGACTTGAATGCTATTTCCGCTGCCATTGAAGCAGCTAAGGCGCACACTAGCCAACCAACTATTATCGAAATCAAGACCGTCATCGGCTTTGGTTCTAAGAACGAAGGGACGGCTAAGGTTCACGGGGCGCCTTTAGGTTCAGAAGATTGGGCAGCAACCAAGGCTAAATACGGCTGGAACTATCCTGCCTTCACTGTACCAGAAGAAGCCGCACAACTTTTCGCTGAAAAAGTTCAAGCGCGTGGTGCCAAAGCCAATGAGGCTTGGAACCAGTTATTCGAAGCTTACAAGGCTGCTCACCCTGAAAAGGCTGCTGCCTTAGTGGCTGCCTTCCAAGGTAAATTGCCAGAAGGCTATGATGCGGGCCTGAAACTAGTTGGTCCAGAAACAGCGGCTGACGCAAGCCGTAACTCAAGCTTCAAGGCCATCCAAGCCTTAGGCCAAGGCGTGCCTTTCCTATGGGGTGGCTCTGCTGACTTATCTGGTTCTAACAAGACCATGAACAGCCAAGAGCAAGACTTCATGCCTGACAACTACGCAGGCCGCAACATCTGGTTTGGGGTACGTGAGTTCGGCATGGCAGCTGCCATGAACGGTGTAGCCCTCCATGGTGGGTCTAAGATTTACGGTGGGACCTTCTTCGTCTTCACTGACTACCTCAAGGCTGCTGTACGTTTGGCTGCTTTATCTCAATTGCCAGTTATCTATGTCATGACACATGACTCGATTGCAGTTGGGGAAGACGGCCCAACCCACGAACCAATTGAACAATTGGCTGCCTTCCGTGCCTTACCTAACCTCAACGTCTTCCGTCCAGCAGACGTTAACGAGACTTACGTTGCTTGGAAAGTGGCATTGGAAGAACAAACGCGTCCAAGTATGTTAGTCTTAACGCGTCAAAACTTGCCAGTCTTGGCCAACAGCCAATCCTTGGCAGAAGAAGGCGTACGCAAAGGGGCTTACGTGGTATCCCCAGCTCAAGGTCAAGTGCCTGCTGGTTTACTCCTGGCTTCTGGTTCTGAAGTAGCCTTAGCGGTCGCAGCTCAAGCTAAATTACGTGAAGAACACGGTGTGGATGTATCCGTTGTATCCTTCCCAGCCTTCAACCGCTTCGACGAGCAAGACGCAGCTTACAAGGAATCTGTCTTGCCAAATGCTGTTCGCAACCGTCTGTCTGTTGAAATGGCCTCAACCTTCGGTTGGCAAAAATATGTCGGCTTAGACGGCGTCACGGTGGGGATTGATGGCTTCGGGGCATCAGGTCCAGCTGACCAAGTTATGGCTCAATTCGGCTTCACAGTAGAAAACGTGGTGGCACGTTACTTAGAAGCTTTCGGTAAATAAGCTAAAAAATAAGAGGGTTGGAAGATAACTTCCAGCCCTTTTTTCTATGGCTAAGTTAGGCAGGCGAGAGGGGGCCATAAGTGTGCATTTTAGCGCACATTTTTGGTGATTGGAGTTGTTTCAAAGGGGCGTCATCGGGTATAATAGAAGGGAGTAGCTTAAGAAGGGGGATACTACTATGCGCGAATATGAACGAATGATTTCTGGGCAAGCTTATGATCCGTCAGACATGGAGTTGCGTCAATTGGGCAATAAGGGGCGCTTGGCGATGGAGCGCTATAACGCCTTGTCGCGGACGGAAAAGGAAGCTCGTTATCAGATTCTCAAGGAGACCTTCGCGGCAATTGGCCAGCGTTGTCATATTGAGTCTCCCTTCTATGTGGACTATGGGTGCAATATCTCAGTGGGCGAGCATTTCTACGCCAACTTTGATTGTATTATGCTGGACGTGGCGCCGATTACCATTGGCCGCAATGTTATGTTTGGGCCTCGGGTTAGCCTCTATACGGCGACCCATCCCCTGGATGCTGGGGTCCGCAACCGCGTGATTGAATTGGCTAAGCCCATCACCATTGGCGATGAGTGCTGGCTAGGTGGCAATGTAGTGGTCAATCCTGGTGTCACCATTGGCCCTCGCACGGTCGTAGCCTCAGGCTCGGTTGTCACCAAGGATCTACCGGCTGATGTGCTAGCAGCAGGCAACCCAGCCCGTATTATCCGAACCTTAGGTCAGGAGGAACGCCTGCATTGGGAGGCGGTCGAGGCTAACTACTTTGCTAGCAAAGCAGCAGAGGAGGGGAATCGTGATTAAAAAACTCCGCGGTCGTTTTACTACTGGGCGGGCCCTGGTGACGACCCTCCTGATTCTGATTCAGCTAGTCTGGTTTGCCACGGTCTTTCTCAACATCATCGATTACTCCTTGGTACTGGACGCACTCTTGCGGGTCTTCACGGTCATCATGACCCTATATCTGATTCGTAAGAACGAGAACCCGGCTTATCGCATGAGCTGGATTATCTTAATGGGACTTTTGCCTATCTTCGGTGGCCTCTTCTATGCCCTCTTCGGTAACAAGCGGCCTAGCCGACGCATGGCAGCCCAGGTAGCCAACCAGGTAGCCAAGGATTACGGCCAAGCTGTGTCAGGGGCTTATCCGCACTTGTTAGAGCAGGATTCCCGGCTGGCTAGCCTCAGCTATTATATTGAACAGACTTCTAATTTGCCGGTTTATGGTGATACCCAAGTGGATTACTACGCCGCGGGTGAGTTGGCCTTGGAGCCTCTTTTGGAGGCTTTGCGGTCGGCGGAACGCTATATATTGCTTGAATTTTTCATTATGAATCCAGGCCTCTTCATGGATCAGGTCTTCGAAGTCTTAGCGCAAAAGGCTGACCAAGGAGTGGAGGTTCGGGTGATCTATGATGACTTTGGTTGCTTGACCACCCTGCCTAGCGACTTTGTCGCGCAAATGGAGGCCATCGGTATTAAGTGCCTGCAGTTCAATCCCTTTACGCCGGTGATTTCGCTGGCCGTTAACAACCGCGACCACCGTAAGATTGTGGTCGTCGACGGCAAGGTGGGCTTTACAGGTGGCATGAATCTAGCCGATGAATATATTAATGAAATCGAACGTTTTGGCTATTGGAAGGATAACCTGATCCGCCTAGAAGGGCCAGGTGTCTGGAGTCTGGCCACCCTCTTCCTGGATATGTGGAATGCCTTCTATCCTAAGAAGGACATTAACTATGAGACCTTCAAGGATGACGAGCTGGCGGAGCAGGCGGTAAGGCTGGCCAATCCTGCTCAGGGCTTTGTCCAAGTATATGGCGACACGCCTTTGGATAATGAGCCTCTAGGGGAGAATGTCTATCGTGATATACTCAATATTGCCCAGGATTATGTCTATATCTATACGCCTTATCTGGTTATTTCCTATGAATTGCAGACGGCTATGACCCTGGCGGCGAGACGTGGGGTGGATGTGCGTCTTATGACACCGGGTATTCCGGATAAGAAGATGGTCTTCCGCATGACCCGTTCTTACTATCGTCCCTTGATTGAAGCAGGGGTTAAGATTTATGAATTCAGCCCTGGCTTCCTCCATGCCAAGACCTTTGTGGCGGACGATCGTCTGGCCAGTGTGGGAACTATTAACCTGGACTACCGCTCCCTCTATCTGCACTTTGAGTTGAGCGCCATGTTATACAATCATCCAGTTATTCCAACTATCAAGGCGGATTTCCTGGCAAGCCAAGCCCAAGCCCGCCAAATCACCCTGGCAGATACCCGTAATACCTTGACTGGTATGCTATGGGATGCTGTCTTACGGATTGTTGCACCATTTGTATAAAATAAGTCAAAAATTATTGTTGAAGAGGACGGATTTGACATGTCAGACCAAGAACAAGTAAGCAAGCAAGATCCAATTAAAGATTCAGAAGAGACTAGTCCAGGCCCTGCCCAAGACCCAGCCGCTCTGCGAAAACGGGCAACCCGGACAGGCTTGACCCTCTTAGCAGGGACTATAGCAGTGCTAGTGCTAGCCTGGGTGGCTTTCCCTCTTATTCGTGGGGGTTCAAGCCAGAGCATCCAAGCAGCCGAGAGCGCCATTCAGGACCTCTACCTCAGTCCGCAACGAGACTTCCTAGCTCAAGATATCTCAGCTAGTAAGCTAGAGGCGGCTAAGTCTAAGGTGCAAGCCCTAGGCGGATGGTCAGGTTACCGACTGATGCAGGACTACCAGGCAGCCGAAGCCCGTTACCAAGCCATTAAAGCCCTGAGTCAGCTCTATGATAGCGACCAGGCCCTCATTCAAGGTAGCCAGGTCAACCACAAGGCCAAACTAGCTGAGGGTGTGACGGCTGAGACAGTTAAATCCGTGGCTGGCAACGAATCGGTGACTAAGGTTGGCAAGCAAGATGCCCTAGGCCAAGCCATCCAGGAGTTGATTGCGGAGGCCGACCAAGTCTTTACTTTGAAAGATAAGGTGACGGCGGCGATTAGCGACTTGTCCTTGGGGACGACCGTCGACCAAGCGACGGTGGACACTAACGTGGCAACTCTTCAGGCCATCGAGCAAGATATCCAAAAGATTGAGGCTCATACCGATGCCCAGGACTTGAGCGACCAACTCAAAGACAAGGCTAAGGACTTCGCCAAGGCAGTAGCTAAAAATGCCACCGACGATAACTTATCCAAGGAAAGCATAGAGGCTCTCTGGTCTTGTGCTAGCCTAGCAGACGGCTTGTCAGGCTCTGCCATTGACCACCGTAAACTGATCAGTCTAACTTTTGACGATGGTCCTAACCCAGAAGTGACAGAGAAGTTACTGGCAGTCTTAGATAAGCACCAGGTGAAGGCCACCTTCTTCATGATGGGGGGCTTCGTCGAGAAGTATCCTGAGATTGCCCGTAAGGTGCGAGATGCCGGCCACCAAATCGGCAACCACACCTATACCCACCCGGACATGGCCAAGGAGTCAGATGAAGGGGTTAAGAAGCAAATTCAATACGCCCAAGAAGCCATTCAAGAAGCGACGGGTGTTACACCAACCCTCTATCGCCTACCATTCGGGAGTGGGGGTAAGCGGGTAGTAGACCTCCTACAACCTATGACGTCGATTGTCTGGAACGTGGATTCCGAAGACTGGAAGAGCCACGACAAGGACATGATTATCGAGCAGGTCTTGAGCCACTTGCAACCTAAGTCAGTGATTCTCATGCACGATACCCACATCTCAACGGTGGAAGCCATTGATGTCCTCATTCCTATCTTCAAGGAGAAGGGCTATCACTTCGTCATGCCACAGCAGAACGATCTAGGTTATTACTATTACTAAGCCAAAGGACCGGAAGGTAGTTTCCGGTCCTTTTCTTGTGCTGACTTAAGCACAACTTGCTTCGTCCCGCTAGGCAAGCTAGCGCAAGTTTGTGTATAATGGAGAAGAGTTAGCATGTCTAGACCTCGCATATTTGAATTTAACACTATAGGAGTTACCACTATGAAACGTGATGTACGTGAGACCGTCATGAAGCATGTCTTCTTGATTTCGGCATTGATCTCGGTCTTATCTATTATCCTGATTTTTTACTTTATCTTCTCCGGCGGTCTGCCCTTCATTCTGCGGCAGGGAGTCTGGGAATTCCTGACCGGGACCAACTGGCGGCCAACGGCCAGTCAGCCTGAGTTTGGCATTCTACCCATGATTGTCGGATCCCTAATTGTCACAGGAGGCGCCATCCTGATTGGGGTGCCCATTGGGGTGCTGACGGCCGTCTACATGGTCTTCTATTGTCCAGAGCGTTACTATCGCTATGCCAAGTCGGCCATTAACCTGATGGCAGCCATTCCTTCCATTGTCTATGGTTTCTTCGCCCTCCAAATCTTCGTGCCTTTCTTCCGGATTATGGGTCGGTCGGGCATGAACATGGTGACAGCCTCGCTCCTGCTAGGCATTATGATTCTGCCCACTATTATTGGCTTGTCGGAATCAGCCATTCGTAATGTCCCTAAGTCCTATTATCAAGGGGCCATCGGCCTGGGCACTACCCACGAGGGGGCCATCCTCACCGTCGTGGTGCCAGCTGCTAAAAACGGTATTCTGTCGGCGGTCATCCTAGGGATTGGCCGGGCCATTGGGGAAACCATGGCCGTCATCCTGGTGGCGGGGAACCAACCACGTATTCCAACAGAACTCAACCAAGGGGTTCGGACCTTGACGACCAACATCGTCATGGAAATGGCCTACGCGACCGGCCAACACCGGGAAGCCTTAATCGCCACAGCCGTGGTGCTCTTCGTCTTCATTCTGATTATTAACCTCTTCTTCACCCGGGTTAAAAACAAAGGGGGTAAACGCTAATGTCTAAGCTTACTTGGGTTAAGTGGCTGATCTATGCTTCGGCTGCCTTCACCTTGGGCATGTTAGCCTTCATTGTAGGTTTTATTGTCTGGAACGGGCTTGGTGCCTTGACGCCTAGTCTTTTCGCTTGGGACTACACGACGGACAACCTGTCCTTGACGCCCGCTTTAATTTCGACCTTGATTACGGTCGGCCTGTCGCTGGCTATTGCCACCCCCATTGGTGTCTTTACCGGCTTTTACCTAGTAGAGTACGCTGACCGCAAATCACGCGTAGTCAAAGTCATTCGTCTGGCTACGGACACCTTGGCAGCCGTGCCGTCCATTGTTTATGGCTTGTTCGGGATGCTCTTCTTCGTTATCTACTTACGATTCCAGTTTTCGCTCTTGGCCGGGATTCTAACCATTGTCATTATGGTCCTGCCTATTATTATTTCGGCGACGGAAGAAGGTCTACTCCAGGTCGATAATTCCCTGCGTATGGGGAGTTTGGCCCTGGGCGCCGGTAAATTACGGACTATTTTTACGGTAGTTCTGCCAGTGGCCATGCCAGCCATTCTGCAAGGGGTCATTCTGGCCGTTGGGCGGATTGTCGGGGAGACGGCCGCCTTGCTCTTTACCCTGGGGTCGGCGACCGGTCTACCTTCTAGCCTCATGTCCAGTTCTCGGACCCTGTCCCTACACATGTACGTGCTCTCGTCAGAAGGGCTTCACCTTAAGGAAGCTTACGCGACCGGGACCGTCATTATTCTCTTAGTACTAGCAATTAACGGCTTATCGAGCTACATTGGGCGTCGCTTAAGCCGAGGAGGAAATTAAGATGACTCAGCCATACAAGTTTAATGTTACCAATCTCAATCTCTATTATGGAGATTTTCATGCCCTCAAAAATGTCAATATGCAACTGGAAGACAAGGTCGTGACCAGCTTTATCGGACCATCTGGTTGCGGCAAGTCCACCTTCCTTAAGACCCTCAACCGCATGCAGGACTTGGTGCCTAGCGCCCGCGTAGAAGGCTTGATTGAGCTAGACGGCAAGAATATCTATAGTAAGAACTATGATGTCACCCAACTGCGTAAGCAAGTGGGCATGGTCTTCCAGCAACCTAACCCTTTCCCTAAGTCTATCTATGACAATATCGCCTACGGGCCACGTACTCACGGTATTAAGGACAGCCAAGTCCTAGATGAAATCGTCGAGAACAGCCTTAAGGGGGCGGCTATCTGGGATATGGTTAAGGACAAGCTCCATTCCAATGCCACTGAATTATCAGGGGGGCAACAACAACGGATTTGTATTGCCAGAGCCATTGCTAATGACCCTGAAGTCCTACTTATGGACGAGCCGACTTCAGCCCTGGACCCTATTTCGACCAACAAAATCGAAGACTTGATTCAGGAACTCAAGGACCGCTACGCCATCGTGATTGTCACCCACAACATGCAACAGGCGGCCCGCATTTCGGACAAGACGGCCTTCTTCCTATCAGGGGAAGTTGTGGAATTTGGCGACACGGCTCAAATCTTTACCGATCCACACGATCAACGGACCAATGACTACATCTCAGGCCGCTTCGGCTAATCTAGAGGAGGTATGACCTATGCGTAATAACTATGTTCAAGAATTAGAAGCCTTACACAACAAGCTCTTAGGCCTAGGCAAGGCGGCTGAAACTTCAGTCAACAAGGCCACCCAAGCCTATATCGAAAGTGACACCGAGTTAGCTCACGAAGTCTTCAGTGATGACCTGAGAATCAACGCGACAACGGCTGAAATCGAAAAAGATACTCACAAGATTATTGCCTTGCAACAACCTGTGGCCCAAGACTTGCGTATGCTCTTCGCCGTTCTCCATGTCAGCATCGACCTGGAGCGTATTGCTGACCACGCGGTTTCTATCGGGACTATTGCCCTGCGCAATCAAGATCACGACGAAGAAAGCCAGACGGTTAAGGGCTACCTAGCCCGCATGGCGCAAGTGGCCGAGAAGATGATTGCGGACGCCTTGGATAGCTACATCACTCGTGACGCTAAAAAGGCCCGTAAGGTGGCTCTCATGGACGAGGAAATTGATGAATTGCTGGAGGCAGTCTATCGCGATACAGCTGAGCGCATGGAGCGTAAACGGGAGTTGATCCCAGCCGGAATTGACTATTTGGGTGTGGCAGGCAGCTTGGAGCGTATTGGCGACTATGTGACCAACATTTGCGAGCGGGTAGTCTTCCTCAATACGGGCGAAATCGTCGAGCTCAACTAGGAGGCTAGTAGATCATGTTTATGCAAAAGAAATGGGGGAGCCGGCGCCTTAAGTGGGCGTTGGCGACTCTAGTGACTGGGCTTGTAGCGGGCGCCCTTGGGCCATTTGGCTTGGTGGCAGCTGCTGCTAGCTCGGTCAGCGGCCAGCCCATTATTGTGGTCAGCCGGGAAGCCGGGTCTGGGACGCGCCAGGCCTTTGTGGAATTGGCTAAAGTCCAAGATGCCAAAGGCGACGACAATATCACGGTGGAAGCCGATGTCCTTAATACGACGGGCGGCGTCCTCCAGGTGGTGGCAGGAAACCCGGCGGCTATTGGCTATATTTCCTTTGGTTCCCTCAATGACAGCATCCAGGCCCTGAGCTTGGATGGGGTGGCGATCAGTGCTGAGGCAGTGCGTGACGGTTCCTATCCGCTAGCCCGGCCCTTTAACTTGGCTTGGAAAGAAGAGGGGCTGAGCGATCTGGGTCAAGACTTCATGTCCTTCGTCTTCTCGCGTGAGGGGCAGGCCATGGTGGAAAGCGCCGGCTATATCAGCCCCGGCAGCAAGGCGACTTGGCAGGAGCAGGCGGCCGGCAGCTATGACTACAGTTCGGGTGGACACAAGGGCCAGCTGAGCTTAGTTGGGTCAACTTCCCTGACGCCGGTCATTGAAAAGCTAGCCGAGCGTTACGAGAAGCTCAATCCTGGCGTTAAGATTAACGTGACCTCCAACGGGTCGACTGCTGGCTTCACTGCCGCTCTGGATGGCACCGCCGATATCGGCATGCTGTCACGGGAGTTGACTACTAGCGAGGCTAGCCAGGTCGGGCACGCCACCTTTGCCTTGGATGGCATCGTGGTGGTAGTCAACCCGGCTCAGAGCCAGCTAAAAAACCTGACACTGACCGAATTACAAGCCATTTTCAGTGGCCAGAAAACTCATTGGTAAGATAAAAAAGCGGCTAGGATTGTATCCTAGCCGCTTTTTGGTGTGCCAGTGGTCCACTCCAAAGAGTGGACCACTGGCTGGGGCAGAAACTGCCGGAAATGGCGTAAATAGGGTGGAAAGCTGTGAGCTAGTGGACCACTTTGAAGAGTGGACCACTGGCTGGGTCGGAAACTGCGGAAAAGTGCGCAAAAAGGGCGGGAAGTCATGAGCTAGTGGCCTACTTTTGAGAGTGGACCACTGGCTCGGGTAGGGGGCTATTAAATAATCAGCCTTGCAGCTCGAAGCTTTTCCAGGCGGCGTATTGGCCGGCGATGGTGCCGGTCACGAAGGCGGCGGTAATGTTGTAGCCGCCGGTGTAGCCGTTAATATCCAGAAATTCGCCACAGAAGAAGAGGCCTTGGGTCAGCTTGGACTCCATAGTCCTAGGATTGACTTCCTTGGTGGAGACGCCGCCCCCGGTCACGAAGCCTTTTTCCAGAGGTTGAGAGCCGGTCGCGCTTAGTGGAAAGGCCGTCATCAGCTGCCAGAGCTGGGCAACCTGGGCGTGGGTCAGCTGCTTGAAGGCAATCTCTGGTGCCACCCCTAATTGCTGGCAGAGGACCAAGGCTAGGCGCTCAGGCACCCACTGTTTGAGCAAGGTAAGCAGCTGCTTATCGCGTCCGGCCTCAGCCTGGGCGCTCAGTTCAGCCTGCGTCAGGTTAGGCTGGAAGTTGACTGTTAGCAGGCAGGATTCCGCCTCCGGATGGGCAAAGAGCCACTGGTTGACGTGGCCGGAACAACGTAGGATGGCAGGGCCAGAAAAGCCGAAATGGGTGAAAATCATGTCCATTTGGTGGGTGACGATGGCCTTGGCGGGGGCATTAGCTTGTTTGGCAGGCGTATTTCCGGCTGTTTGGGCTGGGGAAGAGGCAGAAGGAGCTCCCGCCGCATCCCAAACTGTCACTGCCACGTCACGCAGGGAGACGCCTTGTAGGGATTTGTCTACAATGAAGCCATCCTGACTCAAGAGCGGGGCTTCGGTGGCATAAAGGCGCTCAATGGTGTGGCCGGCAGCCCGGGCCCAGGCGTAGCCATCGCCGGTGGCCCCGGTCTTAGGATAGGCGCGGCCACCGACTGCTAGCACCACTGCGGGCGCTAGCACCTCCCGGCCGCTAGCCAGTAGGACACCGCGCACCCGGCCGGCTTCCCGGTCCAGGAGCAGGCGCTCAACGGGCGCTTCGTACCAGATGGTGACATCTAGGGCCTCCAGCTCAGCCAGCAAGGTATCCAGAATGGTCCGGGCCGAATTGGTCACCGGAAACATGCGACCGTGGTCTTCTTCCTTGAGGGCGACGCCCCGGGACTGGAAGAAGTCGACAATATCGTCTTGATCGAATTGATTGAGAGCCGAGTAGAGGAATTTACCGTTGCCGGGAATGTGGGCAATTAGGTCCTGGCGGCTGGTTCGGTTAGTGACGTTACAGCGCCCGCCACCTGATAGCAGGAGCTTGCGGCCAGGTCGCTTATTCTTCTCCAGGAGGAGGACGCGGGCCCCTTGGCTGGCGGCATTAATGGCGGCCATAAGGCCACTGGAACCGGCGCCGACCACGAGGACGTCGAAGCTAGGATGTGTCATGTGAATTCTCCTTATAAAACGTGTTTCAAGTCCCCTTTACTTTACCGTAAGGACGGGCCTAAGTCCAACTTTTCGCTGTTATGCGTTTGTAATCTTTTTTGGGGGAGGAATTTGGCAAATACTATTGACTTTTGGGCCAAATCACGTTAATATGGATAACGGTATTGTTTGCCCCACTATGAGCCCCGGAAACTCAATAGTAATGTCAAACAACTAGATTTATATTGGAGGAAACTATCGTGCGTACAACATACATGGCTAAGAAAAACGAAGTTGAACGTAACTGGGTGCTTGTAGACGCAACAGATGTCCCATTGGGTCGTTTGTCTGCTGTAGTGGCATCAATTTTACGTGGTAAAAACAAACCGACTTACACCCCTCACGTTGACACGGGTGACTTTGTCGTAATCGTCAATGCTGATAAGGTAGCCTTGACCGGTAAGAAAGCAACCGACAAGATCTACTACCGTCACACTGGCCACCCAGGTGGTTTGAAACAAATCACTGCTGGTGAATTACGTGAAAAGAACCCAGTTCGTTTGGTAGAACAATCTATCAAAGGGATGTTACCAAGCAACCGCTTAGGTCGTCGTCAATTCACTAAATTACATGTCTACGCTGGTGCTGAGCACAACCATGCTGCTCAACAACCTCAAGCATTGGACATCCAATCATTAATTTAAGGAGGGAACCACATTGTCTAAAGCACAATACTTAGGTACAGGTCGTCGTAAAAACTCTGTTGCTCGTGTACGTTTAGTGCCCGGAACTGGTGTATTCACTGTCAATGGTCGTACATTGGAAGAATACATTCCATTCCCTCACTTACACGAAGTAATCAAACAACCATTCGCAGTGACTGAAACTCTCGGTCAATACGACGTATTGGTGAACGCTAACGGTGGTGGCTTCAACGGCCAATCCGGTGCAATCCGTCACGGTATCGCACGTGCGCTCTTAACTGTTGATCCTGACTTCCGTCCAGCCCTGAAAGCTGCAGGTCTCTTGACCCGTGACCCACGTATGGTTGAACGTAAGAAACCAGGTCTTAAGAAAGCTCGTAAAGCTTCTCAATTCTCAAAACGTTAATCAATACGATTATATCAACGTTTACAGACATTCAAGAGATATCTCTTGGATGTCTTTTTATTTCCAGGTACATATTCTTTCTAATAGTAAAATCAGTCTGATTTCTATAGTTTTATCCAAGCTGTAGACACTAGAGTGTTTTTATAACATTTTGAAAAATTATTTAATGATTGGGGGAAATTTGTATTTATCTAGTCTCTGTAAAAATCAGCAAAGTATAAGTAATAACGTTATATCGACTAGAAAATGGCAAACGTTTGCATTATTTGTGAATATTATCACTACTAAAACATCAATCTTCAGTAAAATTACTTGACTTTCATAAGTATTAGTTTTATAATTTGAGCATAGATAAGCGCTTACAAATCAAAACCGCCCGTGACAACGGGCGGTTTGCTCTGCGGCTGGAAGCCTCTGCTACCGGCCACGGCCTAAAGGCCTACTGAATCGGTTTCCCTCTTGCACCACTTTCCCTCGCTAGCTCTCAAAGAGCTCCACTTACTTTCTCCGATACTTTTCTCCTGTGAATGGATCTGTCGCTTCGAACAAACTCAGTTGTTCTGCTACCTGGTCCTCCCGAACTTGATTCCGAATGTATTCTTCTATCTTCTCCTTGTTTCGGCCTACTGTATCCACGAAGTAGCCCCGACACCAAAACTTGCGGTTCCCATAACGGTACTTTAAATTGGCGTATCGATCAAATATCATGAGACTACTTTTTCCTTTCAGATACCCCATAAAGCTTGAAACACTCAATTTGGGTGGGATACTGACCAACATATGAATGTGGTCTTTACAGGCATTTGCTTCATGGATAATGACGCCCTTGCGCTCGCATAATTCACGGATAATTCTGCCAATCGTTGCCTTGTACTTTCCATATATGATTTGGCGTCGATATTTGGGCGCGAACACGATATGGTACTTACAATTCCAACTTGTGTGTGCTAAACTATCATTGTCCTTTTTCATAAGGATACCTCCCTAGTTCTTTTTGTGTGGTCGGGAAACCTACACTAAGTTTACCACTTGGGAGGTCTTTTTGCTTACCTCGCTGTAAGCTATCCGGAACCACCAGCATTGCTGGTGGTTTTCTCCATACAAAAAAATCCCTTATAGCCAATAGACTATAAGGGACGAAATTTCGCGGTACCACCCTTGTTCCTTGGGACTTGCTCAAGACACTTGGACGCTGTTAACGGGGGCGACCCGAACCATTATTCATCAGCGAATCCCAATGGTCACTCCGGAAGTGAAAAGTTTGAAACGTTACTTGGAAGACTTGCAGTCAGGATCTTCCTCCCTGAAAAGTTTTGTTAAAAACCCTTTTCCATCATTGTGTTTTCTATATATGTTTTATCCTATCATAATGGCTTCAAAATGAAAAGAAAAACTAATCTTTTTCATCATAAGTACGTTCCCCAATAATATATCGAGGACGCTCTTTGGCTTCTAAATAAATCTTACCGATGTATTCACCGATAACACCAAGACTGATTAACTGTACTCCACCAAGTAAACTTACAATGGCGTACGTACTTGCCCAACCAGCAACAGAGTTATTCGAGAATTTAGCCCAAAGCACCCACAGGATAAGAGCAAAACTAAAGAACGACGTCAATACACCAATCGCAGTAATAATACGAATTGGCTTAATGGATAAACTTGTAATTCCATCTATTGCAAGACCTAACATTTTCCCTAGAGGATAATGACTCTCTCCCGCAATACGTTCATGACGTTTGTAAGTCACATAAGAATACTTAAATCCAACAAGAGGCATAATCCCACGAAGGAACAAGTTTACCTCTTTGAATTTCTTTAATTCTTGAATAAACCGTTTTGAAACAAGACGGTAATCTGCATGATTAAACACCACGTCAGCTCCAAAAAGATGCATCACTTTATAGAATCCTTCAGCCGTAATTCTCTTAAATGCTGAATCAGTATCACGATTATCACGAACTCCGTAAACAATCTCTGAACCATCTTTAAATTCTTCAACCATTTTGTCCATGCAGTTGATATCATCTTGTCCATCCGCATCAATGGTAATAACGATATCTGCAAATTTCGCAGCTTCTTCCATTCCTGCTAAAACACTACTTTGGTGCCCACGGTTTCTGCTTTGTGCAATACCAACAACATGACTATTTTCTTTTGCATATTGTTGAATTAGTGACCACGTTTGGTCTTTACTACCATCATTGACATACATCACTTTGCTATTTGGATCTACCTTCCCAGTATTGATTAAAGATTCAATTTTTCAATAAACATGGGATTCGTATAAGGCAAAACCTTTTCTTCGTTATAACAAGGAATAACGATATATAAAATTGGGTTATCTCTATTCATTTTTTTCTCCTAAAACTTGAATTCCAAAAGGGAAATTGGTTCCCTTGAATATTCTCACAATAATTTCACAGCCAATAACAGTTAAAAAAGTTGTGAAGGCTGTCGTAACATATCCATTAATGAAAATACCTGTATATTTTGAAGCTAGTTGTGCTACTAATTTTTCAACAAGCACAAGAACAATTGGTGAGTGTACTCCATAGTAAATTAATGTCTTTTTGCCAATGGATTTAAACCACTCCACTTCAGGAATGACTTTAAATAAAGTAATCGTAGCCCAAATTCCTGAAATTGCTGCTATATAAAACAAAAAATGGTTCCCAATTTGCTGGTAGAAAAGGTCTACTTTAAACCCACTCATTTTATCATTTAACAAACCTGTTGTAATACTGATAAATATAGCAATTGGTAAAAATTTAAGTGTTAAAAATCGTTCTATTACATCTATATTTTTTCTTGTTAAAAATCCTAGTAAAACAAAAATAGATGATACAGGAACCAAATCCCAGTTCCAAATTAAATACCAGTTTGCTTCATAAGCTTTCTGACCTATGAAAACTAAGAGCATTAAACAGACAACAACAGCTATTTGAATCTTCACTTCTTGCGCATATTTTAAAACAAAATAGCAGACTATTTCCGATAAAAATAATACATTTAGAAACCATAATTGGAAATAAATATGCAATCTATCTGAAAAAAGTAATTGTGTAGTAAAATGGATTACGTTAAAACTCAAGACTTGGTCGGGATATAAAATAAACAGTTGTACCAAAAATACAAATACATTCATTAAAACAAAAGGTACAACGATTCCTTTAAACTTATTCCAGAAGAAACTACGGAAATTTTTATATTTATCTATCGAAAATGTAAAGCCTGATAAAAAGAAAAATAAAGGAATGTGGAATAGATAAACGATTGTTCTACCCGTTTTCGGGGTAAAGGTTATATGTCCAATAATTACTAAAATAATGGCTAATCCTTTTGCCATATCGATATAACCAATTCTCTTTTGCATTTTATTCTCCTTATTCTTCTTTTAGTTTAAAAATACTCATTTCAGATGTTACTTTCTCAACCTCTTCGAAGTACACATTTTTATTATAATGTTCCTTCATAATTTTAATGACACTATTCATGTTACCAGAATCTTTTGCCCAAAAGAAAATAACATTATCGTTATCAATTGAAGAAGATAATAAATTTTCGGAATCATCAATTTTATAGCTATTTAGTAATTGCTGATAATGAGGAGAAAATGTCTGCCAATTTCCTAGTGTCGTTGTATTAGATACAACTTGATTCGTACGAATTCTGAACGTTGAAAGTGTCTGATAGTGGACGATGTCAATCAAGGCAGAGTTACTGCAATTGTAGATAAGCAAATTGAACTATCGGCAGGAAAACATTCTCTTTATATGAAAGACATTCTGGGATTTACAAGTCAGACATTACTTATAGATATCAAAGAAAATGACAATGTCTCTGTTACAGTTGAAAACGCCCCCTCTTTCATTGTGTTAGTTGTTTTACTCCTTATCTTATCTATTCTGTTTAAGACTATGCCGTTTACAGCTGGTCTTTCTCTGGTGAACTAGGGGCTTCCAATTCTATGGATTATTTTCTTACTTTATTTAGTAGTTTTTCGTCGCCATAATCTTTATGATACTTCGAAATAAGGCAAACTTGCAGAGCAGTATGCTCAGTTCTCTTAGTTTTGTTTAAAGAATAGAATGAACAAGTTGAGAATTTGGCAATCAGATATTTTAGGTTGGGAATAATATGTTGTAAGTTGGGAATAATATATTGTAAGTAAGGGATTTCAGTGATATAATGAGGACAGCCCATTTGAATAACTACCACATTTTTTCTTACAGTATAATACAACTGGTTTTTTGTTAACTTATTCCACCTATCACTATGAATATAAACTATATAAATTGGCCAAATTTGATGATAGAGTGATCAGCTAAAAATCTGGATTTAGTCATATAAATTAAGATTGTTATGAACCAAATTATTATTGATACCTTTGTGGAAGAATGTAAAGAAACGACTATCATGGAAGTGTTGTTTGCGATTGCTGTCGGAAACAGATCTCACAGTAGCATATTATACAATTCATTGGCATCATTAACAAGGAGGAGTTTAATTAGACGATGAAAACAATCGGTTTAATCGGGGGTATGAGTTGGGAAAGCACCACTTCTTACTACCAAATTATCAATGAAACTATCAAAAGGGAACTAGGCGGTCTGCATTCGGCTAAAATCCTGCTTTACAGTGTGGATTTTGCGGAGATTGAGCATTATCAGGCTGTTGGAGACTGGGACAAGAGTGCGCAGGTGCTGGCGGACATTGCCCAGCGCTTAGAGCAGGCGGGGGCTGACTTTATCGTCATCTGTACCAATACCATGCACAAGGTTGCACCGCAGATTCAGAAGAAAATTGCAATTCCAATTTTGCACATTGCGCAAGCAACTGCTCAAGCTCTGGTAGATGACGGTATTCGAAAGGTTGGACTCTTGGGGACTAAGTACACCATGACCCAGGACTTTTACAAGGAGAAATTACTAGAATCTGGGCTGGAAGTGCTGATTCCAGACCAAGCAGGCATTGCGGACGTCAATCGAATTATCTATGATGAACTCTGTCTGGGAGATATCAGAGAAAGTTCAAAACAGACATATCTTACCGTTATAGACGATTTAAAAAATGCTGGTGCAGAAGCCGTTATCCTAGGCTGCACAGAGATTGGTCTTCTAGTAAAGCAAGCTGATATAGCTCTTCCTCTTTATGACACAACAGTTATCCATGCAGAGAAAGCAGCGGAGCTGGGGATTGAGTGAAAGACTGGTTGTATTTAGCTTAAGTTCTTAAGGCTATAAGTCAATTATTGGGGGATTTGATTCACGATATTTTTATACAAGCTTTCTAAAAAGAGATAAAAAAGAGGATGTTAGATAATTTTCAGAAGTTTTAGTAGGAAAAATTCTTAATGATAGAAGTGACGGAAAATTGATATGGTGATATGGTATTGTAGAAACTAGGATTTTAGAAAATATTAGTTTCTTTGCAGAAAGGCTGAAAATGATAAAAGTGTAGTAATAAAGGCTTTTAGTATTTAATGAAATTTAGGTTCCCCTTATATTTTGCCAAGACTATCTCTACAACACAAAAAGCAACAGCAGTAAACCGTTGCTTCTTACTTTAATCGGGAAGGCTATTGTCCCAGACTTCTAGAAAATGAGCATGACTTTTCCATTATTCCCAGACTTTATAGCCTGTGCTAGAGCTTCCTGAACATTATTAAAAGAATATATCTTTGCAACTCTGGTTTCTATCTTTGTTTCCGAAACAAGATGGACAATTTCTTCCAAGTCTTCCTTGTTTACTCTAACGTAATTATGTTCAGCAAAAGAGGTATGTTTTAGTACTTGTGGATCAATCTGTTCATCGCTGACAGTCACGAGTCTTCCACCCTTGTGGATAACATCAATACGATTTAGTACACCTGCCGTATCAAAGACAGCATCAAATTCAGGAATAGGATCATCATTTGTATAAATTTCTGTGTCTAATAAATTTATGCTCATTTTTTTTTTTTATTTCTTACTAAGCCAGATGCTTTAACTCCCATTTTCAGAGCAAATTGAAGTGCGTAATAGCCGACACTGCACTGCCAGCTCCCTTGTGGATGAAAAGCCACCACACGCTCACCAGCGGAAAAATTTGAATTCATATCAGCTTCTATTATAATCCCAGCAATATCCCAATCTAGAATTGTTGGGAAAGAAGGGACTTTCTGAATCGTTTCCGGCGTCATATACTTTATGTCTACTGGATTAATTGAAGAGGCAACTACTTGAATCATCACTTCTCCTGCTCGTCTAACGGGACTGTTAAATGTTCGAACCTTAGCAACCTTCGGTCCGCCATAATTCACTATTTCAATACCTTTCATTTATGCTATCCTCCTTTAAATGATAAATTTTCATCAATCGCTCTTTTAAGCGGGATTCAATCTGTTGTAAAATCTGAATTTGATGGCTAACTTCTTTAAGCTTATCCTCATAAATCATAATAACATCTTTACACATAAGGTTCTTATACAGAAAAACAAAGGGATCACAACCCATGACCTGCTGCATTTCTGCTGTTGTTAAACCTAAATCAAAATATAATTTTAATGTCTTAATTCGCTCTAGCGTTAATTTATCATAATCACGGTAACCGTTCTTTAATCTTTTTGGATGGATTAATCCTTTTTCCTCATAATAGCGCAACGATCTCATACTGACATTCGTCAATTTAGAAACCTCTCCAATCCTCATTTCTTTTCCTCCTTGTACTATCATTATACAGCTTGGCATGATGTGAAGGTCAATAAAAAATTATTTTTTTATTAACTCACTAGAAAAGTAAAAAGGTATCTCATACAATAAAGGTAACCTCTAGCTCAGTATTCTATTTTTTGGAAGTGTTGCGAAATTTACCTTATTCAAATGAAATTATTTGAAATTATATAACGTAAAGTGAAAAGTACATAGCGATAAAAGTGCAATAATAAAGGCTTTTAGTATTTAAAGAGGTGTAGATTCCACCAACCAGGTCTTAAGAAAGCTCGTAAAGCTAGCCAATTCTCAAAACGTTAATCGATACGATTATATCAACGTTTTTGGAACGCCCTACACTCTGTGTGGGGTGTTTTTTGTGCTTAAAAATAGGAAATTCCTTACCGTTTTCCTTACCACTAAATTAGTGAATGATGGTAGTATTGGTAAGGAATTTCCCTTTTCCTTACTTATTTTCTACAAAATTTGCGAAGTCTGAGCCGATAGCGCCCATAGTTCATAAAAACAATCTAATTATTTGTATAAGCGTCTCAGCCTTAATGCCAGTGACAAAAAAGCCATCAAGTTTATAAACTTGATGGCTTTAACTTTTATATTCTACCCTACATCCTTCCGACCAAACCACCAATAAGCCACTGCTAGCGAGCAGGCTGACAAGACCAGCCCTACTCCGACATAGCCTAGGTTTAGGCTGCCATTAGGAATGATTTCGGCGCCGTCCACGTAAGCGAAGGGCGTGAGCCATTTGAGGGCGCCCAGTCCAGGGGCAATATTGGCGACTAGGTTGGCTAGGTAGAAGCCTAGCACCAAGCCGATGCCGGCGCCTAGACCGGTGCCGCGACGTTTGCCGGACAAGGCCGACAGGCTCAGGCAGAGGGCGATGAACTCGAGGTGTAAGATTAGATAGGCCAAGTGCAAGAGTAGAAGTTGGCCCATAGGCGCGGACTCACCCATCAGGGTCAGACTTAACAGAACAACTGCTAGGGTCACCGCGTTGAGTATCAGAAGCTGGCTGACGAGGGCCAAGGCTTTGCTGGTGATAACAGAAGCCCGACTCAGGGGATGGGTCAGCAGGAATTCGGCGGTGCCGGCTTGTTCTTCTTTGGCTAGGGAATTGCTGGCTACAATGGCGGCATAGAGGGCGCCGCCCAGGCCTAGGACGCTTTGACATTCAACGGTATAGAAGCCGATGAAGGTTCCCATGTTGAGCTTGCCCAGGCCGAAGGCGTCGGAGAAGGCGCCCATGGTGCTAATCAGGCCGTTGATACTAGCCATTTGGTCCTTAACTTGAGGGAAAAGCAGGGAAATCAGGGCCATAAAACCCGCGATGGCCGCCGTCCACAGGATTAGGCTACGCCAACTTTGGCGTAATTCGTGGTGGAATAGAATCATGACAAATCGCCTCCTTCTTGGTAGTAGTGGCGGAAGATTTCTTCCAGGCTTGGCTCACCCAGGCTGAAATCGCGAACTTGGCCACGCGCCAGGCAGGCTAGTAAGGCATTGAGGTCTCCTTGATAGAGGAAGCTGGCTTGGTCTTTGCCCTTGGCTTGCCAGTTGGAGACGCCGGCTAGGTCTGCCAGGCCAGGTACTTGGCCAGACAGGCTGACGCGTTTGGCTTGGTGTTTCATGAGGCTAGCGACATCTTCGGTGGCCACGATTTGCCCTTGGCGGATAATGGCCGCTCGGTCGCAATGGTTTTGGACTTCGGACAGGACATGGCTAGATAGGAATACGGTCCCGCCAGCTTGACGGCGTTCCTCTAGGAGGGCGAAGAATTCTTCTTGGATCAGGGGGTCTAAGCCACTGGTAGGCTCGTCCAGAATCAAGAGGTCAGGTTGGTGCTGGAGGGCTGCCACAATGCCTACCTTCTTACGGTTACCCAGAGATAGTTGGTCTGCAGCAATTCCCAGGTCCAGCTGCAGCCGGTCGCTGAGGCGGCGACATTCGGCCTGGCAGTCTAGACCTCTCAGATTAGCAGATAATTTGAGTAGGTCGCGGGCGGTCATGCCGGCATAGAATTGGGTTTCGGATGGCAGGTAGCCCACCCGACGTAGGATTTGGCCTTGTTGGCGGCCGACTTCTAAGCCCAGGACCTGGGCACTCCCGCTGGTAGGCTTAATCAGCCCCAGTAGGGTGCGGATAGTGGTGGATTTGCCGGCTCCGTTAGGCCCGATAAAGCCAAAGAGCTCGCCCTGCTGAACGGCCAAGTCCAGGCGCTCGATGCCTCGGTGCTTGCCGTAGGATTTGGTCAGTTGTTGCGTTTGAATAGCGTACATAGGATCACTCCTTTCTAAGATAGAGAGACTTCCAGAAGTCGATTAGTTGGTTGAATTCCGCCTCGATGGTTTCGGGATCAACGGACCCTCGCTGGACATGCTCCCAGAGATAACCCTGGGCGGCCCAGGTCATATCCTTATACATGAGCTGAAAGTCGATATCGGGCCGAAAGCAGCTCATATCTAGCTTGTCCATGAGCTGGACCTGTTTCGCCTTGACTTGTTTCATGCGTTGGGCCAATTCTGGCATAATCTCGGGATCCTGCTCGTAGTAGGTCTTAAGGCTAAAGGCCAGCCAATCGGGATTGAGACGGGCTAGTTGCACCTTAGTCTGGGTCACGCTCTTGAAGAGCTCGAAGAAATCCAGGGTCTCATAGCAGCCTCCTTCTTTTAGGACGTTTTCGGTCTGCTGGACTAAGAGGTCGAAGAGGAAAAAGTAAAGTTCCTTTTTATTATGGAAATAATGAAAAAGCAAGGGCTTGGAAATCCCCGCCGCATCCGCAATGGCGCTCATGGGCGCCTTTTTATAAGCGTGCTGGCCGAAGACGCGGAAGCCGGCTTGGATAATGGCCTCCTGCTTGGCTTGGGGCAGGGCATAAAACTTAGGATTCATTGCTTTCTTGGCTCCTTTCATTAAGAAGTTAACTTCATTATAGACCCGTTGACCGTTTTTGAGAAGGGGTCAGAAACTTGTGTACCCTATCTACTAGTTCTACTAGTAGATAGGGTGCAGGGTGGGCGAAATTACGTGGTGAGAGGATAACAAAATGAAGAAAGTCTTGATATATAGGAGGTTTAGCTGTTGAAAGCGATTTTCCCATTATATCATATATGATATAATGGGAAAAAGGAGGTGCGTGTCATGGACGCACATTACAAGATTCCAGAAGACATTCTGGCCCTGGTAGAAGGCCTGCCCTACCAGCAAGCAGTCAAGGCAGTGGCAGCCTTAGAAATCATTGAGCGGGAGGGGTTGACACCTGCTGTGATTGAAAAATGGGGCCGAGGCAAAGGTCAGGCTAAGACACTGGTTATTCCTTTGGGTGAGATCAAGACAAGAAAGGAGGGTGAAGAGCATGTCACTCGAGTCCTTAAAGAATCGCTTAGCTTCCCAATATCCTGATTTTACTTTAGATTTGGCGGAGGAAGCTGCCCGGCAGGAAGTAGCTTTGAAGTTAGTGAAGTTGCGACTAGAGCGAGGCTTAAGCCAAGCTCAAATGGCTGAAAAGCTAGGCCTGCGCCAAGCCAACCTATCAAGGCTAGAGAGTGGCCAAGCCAATCCGACAGTGGGGATCTTGGGGAGGATAGTCGAGTCATTAAATTATGAATGGAATGTGGTGTTGACTAAGAAGGGCTAAGCTTGTAAAGGAGTCGATTCTGTTGGAAGAAATTAAACTTGTTAGAACGAGGAAGTACGAAGACAAAATCAAGGAATACAATCTTCAGGATATTGAGAGACATGAGCAAGAAATTCTAGCTAGAGCGATAAGTTATAAAAAATATAAGGATGAGCTGAGTCGGAAAAATGTAATTATAAGACTTTGGCATAGAATACTGGAAGCTCTGCGCGTCGATCATCCTGAAAGGAATTTCATCAATAATCCATGGCATACGATTCAAGAGACTGAAAGTGATAAGTGGGAAATAGCATATTTTTACAATCATAAAAAAAAGAAGTTGAATTTCGATAATATTATTCATTTACAATCAGGCGTTACGAAAAGCGAATCGAAGCATAAGATTTTAAATGTTACTAATAAAGAGCTTGATTTTCTTGATAAAATTGTGTTTTTGATATCGTTTATGTATGCTTGTCTACTCCCTATTGCATCTACCTGGGAATTTATTCAAGAATTTAAAAGTGTAACAAGTCTATCTAGAGAGACTAGGGATGCTTATCCATTTGTAATGTTGCTAACTGTTGCACTATGCTCTTGCTTTTTCTATTTAGCTGTCAGGATTAATAGAAAAGAAAACATAACACTATGGAAAGTAGCAAAGGAAGCAAAATGGAATGAAAAGCTATCATTCTTTACTGAAAGCTCCACTAAACAGGCGAGCCAGATTATTTATGAGTTTTTGTATTTTGTTGTATTATGGTTGAGTGTCGGTCTTGTTTTTCATGTGGAAGTAACAAAATATGCACCATTCGAAGTACTAAAAAATGTGCAAATGGAATATTTTATGCTATTCATCAATATCTATTGTGGCATTTCGCTGATATTCATTGTTCTGCGCTTGTTTATAAGTCCATTTGGGTTTTTCATTTGTTCAGTCGTTGTAACTGCTTTTTTGTTGAATGTCAATCTGTGGACCGGCATTACCTTGTTCGCTACTTTGTGGACCGCGCTACTTACTAAAAAGTTTTGGATGTTGAACCCCTCCAGTGAAGTGCCAGAATACATTATTAACCCAACAAATAAAAGTTCGAGGATAATGGAAGCAAATTTATTGAAGATAAAGGTGTATACTTCTATAGGGGTGCTCGTCACTTAT
This sequence comes from Abiotrophia sp., assembly GCF_057275535.1. Lineage (NCBI taxonomy): Bacteria > Bacillati > Bacillota > Bacilli > Lactobacillales > Aerococcaceae > Abiotrophia > Abiotrophia sp. The sequence goes on along the minus strand of NZ_DBHIRJ010000002.1, from coordinate 104,376 downwards.
TATTTGATAGCTCTAGTTGATAAATACCGACCATATTATCATATGCTTTTATTTCTTGGGCGTTTGTCGGAGGAAGAGCTAAAGCCTGCCTATTATCAGATTTTCACATACTTGATAGATAGGCTAATGGTGTTTGGGCTTGTAATAATAATTATGTTATTTATAAAAGAATCATATACTGCTAATATGAAAGGGGCTATTCATGACATTATAGATTCGTCGATTTCTAGCCTATATAATTTAATCTATCGTAACGTTAAGGAAGTAGAGGTACCTAAAATTAAAGAAAAGGTTGGCCTAAGTATAGCCTACCTAGATATAATCAAGCCAACCCAGCTATTAGAAAATAGCGAGGCGCTTCCAAAGGATATACAAGTCCAAGTTGAAGGGACTAGTGATCCTAATAAACGTAAGGTCATCGTTATCATGCCGGATCTAACTGTTCACAGTGGCATTGTAGAATTTGAACCCTAATAGAATAGAACCCTAGATTTCTCGCACCCCAATTCTAGGGCTCCCACCCTTCTTTTCAGCTATACTCAACTTGTTAGGAGGTCATACACATGAATATGATGGAAGCTTTTAACCGGACGCTAGACTATCTGGAGTCTACCCTGGATGGGGAGCTAGATGAGTTGCGGGTGGCGCGACTGTCGGGTTATCCTTACGCCATGTTTAGCCGGCTCTTCTCCATGCTGACGGGGACGTCACTGTCAGAGTATTTGCGGGAACGTCGCTTGACAGAGGCAGCGCTGGCCCTGCGCCAGTCTGAGGCCCGAATTATCGACATTGCCATCCAATATGGCTATGAATCAGCCGACGCCTTCGGGGCAGCTTTCAAGAAATTTCATGGTGCAACTCCGACACAAATTAGACAGGGGGCGCCTTTGCGCCTAGTTGGGCGATTACAGTTGCGACTGACCCTGCAAGGAGGAGATAGTATGAAAATCAATATCCAGAAAAAGCCTGCCTTGACTGTGGCAGGGCTCAATGCCAACCAAATCCCTAGTAGCCAGTGCCCTCAGGTCTGGCAAGACCTCTTTGGCAAGTGGTCCCACGATGATCTAGCCAGTCTAGGAAGTGGCCAAAGCCTGGGAGTCTGCCACGACATCGACACGCCAGAGCGGCTCAACTATATGGCCGGCTATGAGGTAACTGACCGGGCTAAGGCTGAGGCTATGGGGCTCGATATCTTAGAAGTGGCAGCGGCTGAATATGCGGTGGTTGAGTTGAATGGGCCAGTGCCAGACTGCATCCACGCAGGTTGGCGCTACCTCATGGAAGTCTTCTTCCCTGAGCAAGGCTTCCAACATTCGGGTGCACCTGACTTCGAAGTCTATCGTGAAGGCAATATGGGGGCGCCAGACTATCGTATGGAACTCTGGGTGCCGATTGTCAAAGTCGATTAAGCCAGGACAGAGTTAAGTAGACGGGCGGCCTGCTGGCAGGCGCCCGTTTTTTTTTACGACTTATTTGTGAGTACCTGTGCATTTTGGACATGAGCCGGCAAGTGGACTATAATAGGAAGCATCATTAATTTAGAGAGGTGATTCCCTATGGATAGACTGAAGAATATGTTTCAATCCCTCAACCGTGACTGGTTAATCCGCCATTATTTATTTGGTTTTGCTTTTTACGCCTTCTTCGTCTTTACATCCGTCAGCCAAGTGGGGAGATTCGATGCTAAACTGCTGATTTTCCTGCCTTGTGCCTTGCTTTATCCCTTTGCCATGTTTGTCTATGAGAGTCTAGTCGACTTCATTGTAGGCGACAACGTCTTCTTCATCAGTGGCCTCCTAATGCTGGCCTGGAAGGTTTTCCGCTTTGTCATTATCTGGGTCTTGGCCGTGCCAATTGGCTTGATTGGTTTTATCTATCTTTATTTTGTTTACGGACGTCAATCCTAAACTAGAAAAAATTTAGTTAGAAGAGGGAAGCGAGTGCGTTCCCTCTTTCTTTTTTTAACAATCGTGGTATACTATTCATGTTGACATTTCAAGATAGAAGGGAGCATTATAATGTCTAACTTATTACGCAAAATCGGCGCCGGGATCGCGGCCTTAGGTTTAGCTTTCACAAGCTTATCTGCGACACCTGTCCACGCCCAAAATGAATTCGAAGGCAAGACCGTCAAAATAGGGGTTGTCGGTTCAACCATGAAGGATATCATGACCTATGTAGCTGAAAAAGCTGCCAAGGAAGGGATTACCTTAGAGGTCACTGAACTGAACGACTACAACACGCCTAACACGGCTTTATTGGATGGCGATATCGATATGAACGCCTTCCAACACCAAGTATTCTTGGATGACTGGAACAAGGCTCACAATGCTGAACTCCAAAACATTGGCTACACTTTCGCAGTGCCTTTACGCCTCTACTCTAGCAAGTACAAGTCCTTGGACGAACTACCAGTCAAGGCTAAGATTGCCATCTCATCTGATCCAGTTGGTTCAGCTTATGCTATCAAGGTTTTAGCGACTGACGCGAAACTCTTCACGCTCAAGGATCCAGACATGGAAAGTCCTACCAAGGATGACATTGCTGACAATCCTAAAGGCATTGAGTTAGTAGAATTAGACGCAGCGCAAATTCCGACTTCTATGCCAGACGTGGATGCCGGGATTATCCAAGATTCCTTCCTCAAGGCGACTGAATTTAAGCCAACCGATGCCATCTACATCTATGGTGACAAGGCCGATACCTTGAATCTCAAGCGTACCAACATTTTCGCGGTGCGTAAGGAAGACAAGGATAACAAGCTCTACCAACGCATCGTGCAACTCTTCCAAGAAGAAGACGTAGCGAAGAAGATTACCGAAATCTCTGAGGGTGGCTTAATTCCTGCTTGGGATTTAGTTAAGGAATACCGAGAGAAACATCCAGATGCAGAATTGCCAGGTCTTCAAGCTGCTTCCAGCGAGGAAAGTAGCGCACCTGAAGCAGCACCAGCAGATGCAGCTTCAGAAGGGGCTCCTGCCGCTAATCCAATGCCACAAACTGAACAAACCATGCCACAATAAGCATGACTGATTGAAGTCACTTCCTAACTAGGTAGTGGCTTTTTTAGATTAGCGACTAAGCCAACAAAAGTCCGCAACCAATCATTTGCTATGTATATTTGGGGCGACTTATGGTACACTATAAATTATAGAGATAGAATCAATAGAGACTGAAATTAGGGAGTTTTATATAATGAAGAAATTAGTTATCCGCGGAGGAAAGCCCCTCACAGGTGAAATTACCATTAACGGGGCTAAAAATTCCACAGTTGCCTTAATTCCAGCCGCAATTCTAGCGGATTCGGAAGTCGTCTTAGAGGGTGTACCTGATATTGCAGACGTCTATTCCTTAATCGAGATTTTAGAAGATTTCAATGTTAAGGCTAGCTTCAAGGATAATGTCTTAACCATTGATCCAACCGAAATTAAATCCATCCCAATGCCAAGTGGGAAAATTCAGAGCCTACGTGCCTCTTATTACTTTATGGGGGCGACTTTGTCGCGCTTTGGCGAAGGGGTCATTGGCTTGCCAGGGGGCTGCTTCTTAGGCCCTCGCCCAATCGACCAACACCTCAAGGCCTTTCGTTCCTTGGGGGCTAAGGTAGAGGACGACTTTGGTGTAGTGACTCTGACGACCGACCAAGAAGGCCTTGTTGGAGCGCGTATCTACATGGACGTGGTCAGTGTAGGAGCAACCATCAACTGTATCTTGGCAGCCGTGAAGGCCAAGGGTAAGACCATTATTGAGAACGCCGCTCGCGAACCGGAAATTATTGATGTCGTTAACCTCCTTAACAAGATGGGAGCTAAGATTCGCGGGGCCGGGACTAGCGTCATCCGGGTAGAGGGCGTGGAGCATCTGCATGGCTGTACCCACACCATCATTCCGGACCGAATTGAAGCAGGGACCTATATTACGGCTGCCGTGGCAGCAGGCCAAGGGGTCCGTGTCAATAACGTTATTTTCGAACACATCGAAGGTTTCATTGCTAAGATTGAAGAAATGGGCGCTCAATTGGAGATTGGTGAAGATTCCATCTACGTTCATCCAAGTCCAAACCTCCGCATGGTTAGCGTCAAGACCCAGCCTTATCCAGGTTTTGCCACTGACTTGCAACAACCGCTGACGCCGCTTTTGGCTATTGCGGCAGGTAACGGGACCATCATCGACACTATCTACCCAGCCCGTGTCAAACATATTCCAGAACTCAACCGTATGGGGGCCGATATCAAGGTCGAAGGGGCCATGATTCGGGTCAATGGGCCAGCTCAGCTGAGTGGGGCGCAAGTTAAGGCCAGTGACTTACGGGCAGGAGCCTGCCTAGTCATTGCCGGTTTGTTGGCGGATGGCGTAACCGAGATTACTGGCGTCGACCATATCTTACGTGGCTACTCTAATATCGTAGGCAAGCTGCGTGATTTAGGTGCTGATATTGAAATGATTGAAGTAAGCGAGATGCAAGAGGCCTAAGGGCCTTTTGCTGTTTAGTGGAGGCTGATAGCCATGAAAATACATAAAACCAATGCCATGCGGCTACTCGACCAACACAAGGTGACCTATCAAGTACGGGATTACAGTCAGACCGGCGCCTTATCGGGCTTGGAAGTAGCAGAGGCCTTGGGCCAGAAGCCTGACCAGGTCTTCAAAACCCTGGTGACGGTGGGGAAATCAGGTGGCCATTATGTCTTTGTCATTCCAGTTGTAGCCAGCTTGGATTTGAAGAAGGCCGCGCGTGCCGTAGGCGAGAAGCATATCGCCATGATTAAGGAACGTGACCTCCTGCCCCTAACGGGTTATGTTCACGGCGGTTGCTCGCCCTTAGGCATGAAGAAGACCTTCCCGACCCATGTTCATGTTAGCGCCTGGGATTATCCCTCAATCATGGTTTCGGCTGGCAAGATTGGTATGCAGTTAGAGCTAGATGTTCGGGATTTGGCTTCTGTCCTAGCTCTGAGCGCGGATGATTTAGTTGAATAAGTTATGGTAAGCAGCAGTCCTCAGGGGCTTGATGCTTTTGATTTTCAAAAAAAGCTTGCTTTAGCATAGACGCAAGGGGCATCTTGCGCTATAATAGAATTAAGAAAACGTATACATAGCAGGAGGGGTCAACATGTCAGACTTAAACAAGCAACAACACGTGGTGACCGTCATTCAAGCTAATGGGCAAAGCGAATTTGAAAGTATTCCTATTGAAACCATTGAAGGGGATAGTCAATTGTGGCAGATGCTCGGCTTGAGTGCGGCCCAACTTACTTATTTCCTAGAAGATGAAATTCTAGAAAATCCCTTCATTGAACTAGACTATCCTAAGACTAAGCCCCGGCAAGCATCGGTTACCCTACAAGAACACAGTGCCATTATTGGGGTGGATCCTCAGATGCCGGAAGCACCGCGTAATCTGCCTATGTTTCTCTTCGAACAGATTATGATGTACCGCCATACCATCATTCGGGATGCCATGGTGCGCCTGATTGATTTATTAAATCCTCAAGGCTATCTGCCATACAGCTACCAGGAAGTGGCCAAACAACTAGGCATCGAACCCATCATTGCCTTGGATGCTATTACCCTTTTCCAACAATTGGAACCTGCCGGGATTGGGGCCTATGACTTGCGCGAATGCTTGATGTTGCAGACCGAGCAAGATGCGCATGCCCCTAATGTGGCCTACTACCTCTTAGAAGAATATTTTGACCAACTCAAGGCAGAAGATTATCAAGCCATCGTGACGGCTACTGGCCTGCCGCTAGCAGATGTCCTGGCCTGCGTTAGCTACTATCAAACCTTGCGGACCAGTCCAGCCGACCTCTTCCAAGTGGAAGAAGAGGAAGGTCTCCTAGATGACGTGACCGTTCTTCAAGACCAGGAAGGCATGAAGGTACGCTATAATGCCCACTACTATCCAAAAATAATCTTCAATGAGCCCTACTATCAAGAGATGTTAGCGACCCAAGATCCTGAGGTCCTAGCCTTCTCCAAGCCACAGAAACTCATGTATGATCGACTGTCACGTAACTTGCGGGTGCGGGAGCAATTGATTCTGAAAGTCGCGCAAGCCATTGCAGCGGTTCAGTACGATTACTTCAGCCAAATCTCAGATTCTAAGGTGCCACTCTTGCTCAAGCAGGTGGCAGAGATTACGGGCTTGCCTGAACCAGTCGTCAACCTCTTGGTGTCTAACAAGAACATGGGCTTCGGCCAATATGTCCTGCCGATGACGGACTTTATCACAGTGGCGACACGGGAAGACCGAGATGGCTTCTCTGCTGAGAAGATTAAGCAAATTATTCATGAGATTCTACATGATGCGCCAGCTGACTTAAGCGATGAGGAGCTGGTGGAGCGCTTAGAAGAACGTAAGATTATGATTAGTCCTTTCATGGTGCGTAACTACCGCCAAGCACTGGGCCATTAATAAACAACCCGCTCTAGACTTGAGGCTAGAGCGGGTGTTTTATATTAAATTGAAAAGCAAGATTTTGGTGTGATTTGTGGTTAACCAGAAGTCGCCCTAAAATCGTGATAGGACAAGAAAGTGATAGTTACTCCTGCAATTGCCGTCAAAATAAGATAGGGACTCATTTTATTGTTGAAAATATCGTATTTTAGACAAAAAGAATCCCCCGACTTCCATCAAGGAGTCCGGGGGATTTTTACGAAGCTACTATTTAACTTCGGCGCGGTTGAATAGTTTGACCGCAATCCAGAAGAAGAGAAGGAAGTAGGCCGAGGCCACGACTGGTGTCAAGTCGAAGTTTAGGTTGCCCCAGGTCAGCGGCTTGCCTACTTTTAGGAAGGTGAAGAAGAAGGCAAAAGCCTCATTCGCACTCATGAATTTCTGAACCACATTCCCCATGCTATCGCGATTAGTGGTTAAGAAGGTATAGGCTCCGCTTAAGATTGGGTTAATGAAGCTGAGCAGAAGATAAGTGAAAATCAGTGGTCCTTGGCCAGCGAAGAGGAAGGCAGGAATGCTTAAGAGGGCGATGTAGCCTAGGAAGAGGGGGATGCTAGGAATCAAATAGTTAGTGAAAAATTCGAGGATTTCATTACCCTTGAAAGTAGCACCCGACATGCTGCCCCCGATTAAGAGCCCAACCAGGCTCAAGCATGAAGCTAGTAAGAGGTAGAAGAGTCCTACCAGGATCTTGCTGAGGACGACAGAGCGACGGCGGTGGCCATAACTGATGGTGTTAATCAAGGTCCGGTTCTTAGTCTCGTTGTTAAAGGTCAGGATTTGAGCCACAAAACAAAGAATCAGGGGCATTTCCTTTAGGCCGACGGTATAGATACTCAAAACTTGATTGCCCACAAGAGCCTTAGTTAGTGCACTAGTACTAGTCCCGCTTTTTTCCCCGAAGAGAATCATGGAAGCTAGTGAAGCAATACCGAGTGTCGCCAAAAAGCTGAGCAGCAGCATAGTAAAAGGCGCCACCCGATGACGGATTTGATAGAATTCTGCGCGTAATAGCTGGAACATCTTAGTTGCCTCCTTCTGTAATATTCAAGAAGACGGATTCTAGGTCATTCTTGTGGCTACCCAGGAAGAGAAGTTCGAAGCCTTCATTTACTAGGCGTTTGGCAATTTCAGGTAGGGGCACTTCTAAGTCATAGATGGCAATGAGCTCTTTACCATCTGCTGCCACCTTATCTTGGCCCAGCCATTGGCTGAGGAAGTCCAGTGCCTTGGCATTGTCGGTTGTTTGAACCTGATAATAGGTGCTAGCTTGATGAGCGAGTTCTTGAGAGCTAATGTCGGCCACCTTGCGGCCTTTGTTAACGAAGACGAAGCGACTTGCCAAGTGCTCCAATTCCGACAGGATATGGGAAGAAATTAAGATGGTCATGTTCTTTTCCCGATTGAGTTTCAAGAGTAGCTCCCGCACATGGATAATCCCAGCAGGGTCCAAGCCGTTAATGGGCTCGTCTAGAATTAAGAGGTCGGGATCATGTAAGAGGGTTAAGGCAATGGCCAAACGTTGCTTCATCCCCAGGGAGAAGTTCTTGACTTTCTTATTGCCTGTCTTGTCCAGTCCAACCAAGGCCAAAACTTCGTTGATACGGGCGCCGCGGTCTTTGACCTTGCGTTGTAGGGCATAATGAATCATATTCTCCTTAGCGCTCATGTTATCGACAAAGGCAGGAGCCTCAATCAAGGCGCCGACGAAGTGGCGGTTGGTTAAGAGGGCCTCGTAGTCCACCGAGCCAAAGAGCTGAATGTTCTTCTCGGATGCAGGGGTTAAGCCCACGATGCTACGTAGCAGGGTGGATTTACCAGCCCCGTTGGGTCCGATGATGCCGACGATTTCACCGCGCGAGACGGAGAGGTCGAAGGAATCTAAGGCCCGTTGCTTCTTATAAATCTTAGTCAGCTGGCTTACTTGCAAGACAGACTCTAAGACGGATTCGGTCATGTAAATCTTCCTTTCTTAAAGGGAATCGCTATCTATAGTATAGCAAGGATGCCTGTTGATTCCAAGCCAGACGGGTAGTAGGCGGGTGTGGCTGAAGAAAAAAGATAAAGATTACGGTTGACATCCAGTCAGAAAGGCGTATAATAAATTATGGAAAAAGTAACCATTACATATTTTCATAGGAGGAAGATCGAATGAAACGTAAATTATCTGCACTTTTAGCAAGCCTAGTATTAGTACTTGGCTTATTGGCACCATTGGCTCCTACTGTCTCAGCTGCTGGCAAGAAGAAGGTCATGACCACCTTCTATCCAGTTTACTACTTAGCTCAACGCATTGCCGGGGATAAGGCGGAAGTTTCCATGCTCTTAGAAGGCAACCAAGATGCCCATGACTACGAAATGAGTGCCCGCGACGCAGCCAAGGTCCAAACTAGTGACCTCTTTATCTACCAAGATGATGAGATGGAGCACTTTGTTGAAGATTTAACCAAACTCTTGGATACTGACAAGACCAAGGTTCAAAAGACAACGGAAGGCATTGAGCTCCTCAAGGGTGATGCCGACCACGAAGATCATGAAGACCACGACCACGAAGCAGAATCTGGGGAAGAGCATCATGAAGAGGGCGAAGAAGGCCATCACCATGAATTTGACCCACACACTTGGATGGACCCAATGACTTATGCTAAGCAAGCGGAAAATGTCAAGAAGGCCTTGGTGGCCTTAGACCCTGACAATGCGTCAACCTATGAAGCCAATGCTGCTAGCCTAACAGAAGACCTTAAGAAATTAGACCAAGAATTTAAAGAAGGCACCGCTAAGCTAAGCGACAAGAACTTTGTGGTACAACACGCTGCCTTTGGCTACCTTGCCCACGCTTATGGCTTAGAACAACATGCTATTACGGGTATCTCTTCTACAGCAGAACCAAGTGCGGCTGCCCTAGCTAAGATGCAAGAATTTGTTAAGGAACACAAGACCAAGGTCATCTTCGTTGACCCATCCTTGGATGATGCCATTGCCAAGACCGTAGCATCTGCTACAGGTGCTGAGCTCCGTCCATTGCGTACCCTAGAAACCGTTAGCGCCGAAGAAATTGCGGCTGGTGCTGACTACTTCAGCCTCATGCGCGAAAACCTAGCTAACTTGACCAAGTAGCTAGTCAAGATTAAGACACCTCAAGCAAGCGGTGGCATTGCCACTGCTTGCATTTTTTGTCCTAAGTGGTCTATAATAGGAGGAGTCAAGTGTAGCAATTACTATCCAATGAATTGTTAACTCTTCAGTTTTGTCCCAACTAGCAGGAGGGACCTTTTTAGCCAGCAAATTATCTGCCAAGGAGGCAAATCATGACCTTAGTCAGTGTCAAAAACCTCTCCTTCTACTATGATCGGGAGAAGGTCCTTAATGAAGTAAATTTTGAAGTCAATCCGGGCGAGTTTGTCATTCTGACCGGGGAAAATGGGGCGGCCAAGTCCACCCTCTTGAAGAATATCCTAGGCCTACTTAAACCAGCGTCAGGCACGGTCACGATTGCTAAGACTAATGCCCTAGGCAAGCCCTTGTCTATCGGCTATGTGCCACAGAACGTCAACTCTTTTAATGCTGGCTTCCCTAGCCGGGTTCAGGAGTTTGTCGAGTCCGGTCGCTATCCAAAGGGGCGTTGGTTCAAGCGTCTAGACGCCCATGACAAGGAACACGTGGATCGGGCCCTATCGGCTGTCGGCATGAGCCATTTGCGCCATAAGAAAATTGGAGAATTGTCAGGCGGTCAGAAGCAACGTATCTGCCTAGCGCGGGTCTTCGCCACTGATCCGGACTTCTTCGTCTTAGATGAGCCAACCACCGGCATGGATATTGAGTCCCGGCGGGCCTTCTACCGACTCTTACGTCATGCCTGTAAACATCACGGCAAGTCCATCCTCATGGTGACTCATGCCGACCAAGAAATTGAAGGTTTTTATACCCGGGAAATTAGACTAGTGAGAGAGGAGGGAACCCCATGGAGATGTTTCAGCTTGACTTCATCCAACGCGCACTCCTAGCCGGCCTGGCTATTTCTTGCATTACGCCTATTATCGGCCTCTTGCTGATCCTGAAGCGCCAATCCATGATGGCCGATACTTTGTCCCATATCTCCCTAGCGGGGGTAGCCCTGGGAATGATTTTGCGGGTCAGTCCAACGGTGACCACTCTACTAGTCGTCATTGTGGCTTCGGTCTTGTTAGAATATTTGCGACTCATTTATCGGGACTTCTCCGAAGTGTCAGTGGCCATTATGATGGCGGGTGGTATGTCGGTGGCCTTGGTGCTTATGAATCTTAACCGCAACGCCTCTAACTTTAAGATAGAACAATTCCTTTTCGGTTCTATTATTTTGATTTCACCTCAAGAGGTAATTCTCTTGGCGGTCCTAGCGGGCATTGTCCTAGCCCTCTACCTACTCTTCCGTCGCCCCCTCTATGTCATGAGTTTTGATGAAGCGACGGCACATACGGCAGGCCTGCCTGTCAAGTTCATGTCCATTCTGCTGTCTGTCGTGACAGGGGTGGCCATTAGTGTCATGATGCCGATTGTGGGGGCCTTACTGGTATCTGCCCTTATTGTTATTCCGGCCGCGACTGCCATTAAGCTGTCCTCGAGTTTCAGACAGACCATTTTGATTGGCTTTGTCATTAATGTGCTAGGGATTATCGCTGGTTTGATGGCCTCTTACCATCTGAATACACCGCCAGGGGCTTCGATTACCCTAGGCTTTGTTATCTTATTTGTCGTGATTTCTCTGGTCCAGGGCCTACTTAGCTGGTGGCGGAGTAGAGCTTAATCTAGGCAAGAAAAGCGGCTGAGTCCTTGGCTCGGCCGCTTTTTATTTGCACAAAAGATAAAACAATTATGTAATAATTAATGATATACAAGCGCCTTACATATTGCGGGCAAAAAGTAAGTGAAATTGCCCGTCTATTACCGTCTTTCACATAAAGATACTAATAGCTAGGGCATGACCATGTCTAGACCTTTCGGCGGTAAAAAAATCAGAAAGACGAATATTGTGAAAAACAACTATGGAAAACGTTCTAGTTTCTGATATAATAAAGTTAAACCAAAAAGGAGTTGTGAATCATGGGTGTAGAAGCCAAGAAATTTAAACGCAATCATCGAATTGTATTCATCTGCCAGTATTTAATGGAACATCCCAATCAGCTAGTCACCTTGTCCTTCTTTGCAGATTACTTTGATTCTGCCAAGTCCTCAATCAGCGAAGACATCAATTTTGTTCGCGATGTCTTCCAAGAAAATGACCTCGGGGACATTCGCACAGTGGCTGGGGTATCTGGTGGTATTATCTTCTACCCGACGATTCAAGACCGTGATTTGAAGGACCTCTTCCAGCGCGTAGCTAAGAAAATGCAGTCAGGCAAACGGGTCCTGCCTGGCAACTATATATATATGGGTGATGTCTTGCAAGATTCTGACATTCTTAACCGCCTAGGTAAGTTGATTGCCTCTCGTTACCAACGAAGTGGCGTGGATGCTGTTATGACTATCGAGACCAAGGGGATTGGCTTGGCCGTCGCTGTTGCCCGCTATCTCAATGTCCCGCACGTAGTAGTTCGCCGTGACTCGCGTGACGCTGAGGGATCAACCATTTCCATTAGCTACCTATCTGGGTCCCTGCAAACTGTCAACAAGATGGAATTATCCAAACTAGCCCTAGCGCCTAAGAGCAAGGTCTTAGTGGTGGATGACTTCCTCCGTAATGGTGGGACTATTTTTGGACTCTTGTCCATGCTGGATGAATTCGAGTGTCAGCTAGCCGGCGTCTGTGTCTTCGCGGAGAATACGGACCAGGAGAAACAAAAATTGCCACCTCACGAGTCCTTGATGAAGATTCAAATGGTCTATAACCCAGAAATCGAACATTTTGAGCTCTATACAGAACCTGGTAGCTTCTTCCAAGACCAGGCTTTCGAGCCTTTCACCACTTCCCTCCACTAGAAAATGACAAATTGATAAAAAATGATAATTCGATTGGATATCTGCGCCTGAAATCGGTATAATAGTATCGGTAGATTACGAAATTAACGTGCCATGTCGTACGTAGTAAGCAAAGGAGTATGATGAATGGAGAATCGGATGGCAGTCATTCTAGCTGCAGGGAAGGGAACACGAATGAAATCTTCCCTCTACAAGGTCCTACACCCAGTGTGTGGTTTGCCTATGGTGGCCCATGTGGTGCGAGCAGTTGAAGCCAGTGGCGTCAACCAAATCGTTACCATCGTGGGGCATGGAGCGGAAGCTGTACAAGCCTACTTGGGCGATAAGTCTAGCTATGCCTTACAGGCAGAACAACTAGGGACAGGTCACGCAGTCCTACAGGCAGAAAGTGCTTTGGGACATTTAGCGGGCAGCACCCTGGTGATTTGTGGTGATACGCCACTCTTGACTGCTGAGACTTTATCGGCCCTTTTTGACTATCACCAAGCTCAAGGGGCAGGAGCAACCATTTTGACCGCTGTCACCGAAGATGCGACAGGTTACGGACGGATTGTCCGTGACGCTGAGGGTCAAGTTCTGAAGATTGTGGAACAGAAGGATGCCACAGAGCAAGAGGCGCTGATTCGTGAATTCAACACCGGGACCTATGTCTTCGACAATCAATTATTGTTTGATTGCCTCAAACGTGTGGGTAACGACAACGCCCAAGGCGAATATTACTTGCCGGATGTCATTGCGCTAGCCCGTCAAGCAGGTCGGACTGTAGCTGCTTACGTCATGGCAGATGAGACCGAAGCCATTGGGGTTAACGACCGAGTAGCCCTAGCGGAAGCGACCTTATCTATGCGTCGCCGCATTAATGAATATCATATGCGCCAAGGTGTGACCATGATTGATCCAGCTTCAACCTATATTGAAGCCGATGTGGTCATTGGTCCAGATACCACTTTGGAAGCCAATGTTAGCCTCAAGGGCCAAACCCGTATTGGGGCTCAATGCCAAATCGGGGCCAATACGGAAATCCATGACAGTCAATTAGCGGATGGCGTCTCCGTGACTCAATCCGTTATCGAGTCTTCAACAGTCGCCACTGGTGCTACTGTGGGACCATTTGCCCACCTGCGGCCAAATAGCCACCTAGGCCAAGATGTTCATATCGGCAACTTCGTCGAAGTGAAGAACTCTACCTTAGGGGCAGGCGTCAAGTCAGGCCACCTAACCTATATTGGCGATGCTGACTTAGGTCGTGATATCAATATCGGTTGTGGCACCATCTTCGTCAACTATGACGGCAAGAAGAAGCACCGTTCAACTGTAGGTGACCAAGCCTTTATCGGCTGTAATGCTAACATTGTCTCACCAGTCAAGATTGGCGACCAAACCTTTATTGCAGCGGGTACAACTGTGACGCACGATGTGCCAGATCAAGCCTTGGCCATTTCCCGTGTCAAGCAAGATAACATTCCCAACTATTGGCAAAAATTTAGCAAAAAGTAATTTTTAGGAGGAACCATTGTGGGTAAACATTATAAAGATCCGAAGTTGAAGATTTTCTCTTTGAGTTCAAACCGTCCTTTGGCAGAGAAGATTGCGGAGGCAGTTGGTCTAGAATTAGGGAAAATTAGCATTTCACGTTTCTCAGACGGTGAAGTCAAGGTCAACGTGGAAGAGAGTATTCGGGGGGCGCACGTCTACATCGTGCAATCGACTTCTGACCCAGTCAACGACAACTTGATGGAACTCTTGATCATGATTGATGCTTTACGCCGGGCAAGCGCTAAGACCATTAACGTGGTCATGCCTTACTACGGCTATGCGCGTCAAGAACGTAAGGCGCAGTCGCGTGAACCAATTACCGCTAAATTAGTTGCTAACATGATTACTATTGCTGGGGCAGACCGCGTCTTGACCTTAGACTTGCATGCACCGCAAATTCAAGGCTTCTTCGATATCCCAGTGGACCACTTAATTGGGGTGCCACTCTTGGCTGACTATTTCTTAGAAAAAGGCCTCTTCGGTGAGGATGTCGTGGTCGTTTCTCCTGACCACGGTGGGGTAGTGCGGGCTCGCAAATTGGCCGACTTCCTCAAGTCACCAATTGCCATCATCGACAAACGCCGTCCGCGTCCTAACGTCTCTGAAGTCATGAACATTATCGGGGATGTTGCAGGTAAGAAATGTATCATTATCGATGACATGATTGATACCGCAGGGACCATTACCTTAGCGGCAGCTGCCCTCCTCGATAAGGGCGCAGATTCCGTCTATGCTTGCTGTACCCACGCTGTCCTATCTGGCCCAGCGGTTGAGCGCTTAGATGAATCGGACATCAAAGAAGTCATCGTGACCGACTCTATTCAACAACCAGAAGGTCGCCACTTAGACAAACTCCAAACCATTTCTGTTGGTAACTTAGTTGGGGAAGCCATCAAGCGTATCCACGAAAATCGTTCAGTAAGTCCACTCTTCCAAGAAAAATTCAAGTTGGAAGATTTAAGCAAGGAAGACTAATCCTATTCCAGTCTAGAAAGGAAGAACCCCATGAAACAATTCTTCAAGAAAATGGCCGCTCTTGTGATGGCCTTGACCCTGATTTTCGTCTCTTTACCTAAAGTACAAGCGGAAGATTTAGCCATCTCTGAACTTTTAGGCCGTAGCTATGAAGCCTACCGTGGCCTCAAGAGCTTCCACACTCAAGGGACGCTCAAGGCTGCCATTGATCGTCAGACCCAACATATGGACCTAGGCCAAGTGCAAGTCGATGGTTATGTCGATATCCAAAACCTAAACGTTGATCTGCAGATGGTTATTGATTCAATTTTCCTACCGCAATTCCGCAATGTTCGTTGGGGTGTGAAGGACAATCAAACCTTCTATGAAATTGATGATCGTATCGCCCAAGTGGAAGATACTAGCGCGGAAAAAGCTGATCTTAAGAAAACTTTAGAGCGTGAAGGTTTCAACTTCCCTGCTAAAGACGAAGTCGTTAAGGCCTTGGCTCAACATGATGAGCTAATCAAGCAAATTTTCAAACTCACAGAGACAGATAGCGAATATGTACTCAGCCTGCGTGATGATATTGATGCCAAGAAACTCTTCGATGATAACAAGGCTGCTTTGGATGAATTCAAGCAACGAATCTATGATGAGATGGAAGAGCGTGGCGAAAAGGTATCACCAAGCTACAAGGCGCAAGTTGACCGCTTCTACAGTGCCGAAACTCTGAGCAAGTTCTTGGAAAGCAAGCCGGTTTATGAAGTTCACTTTGCTAAGGATAGCTACTTGGTGACATCTTATAAGGTGGAAGTGACCTTACGCTTCACAGACTTCCTAGATAGCAAAGAAGTTGAACAATTTGGCCTCTATAGCTTCTACTACAACGCAGAAATGACCTTCGACGGTTTCAACGAAAGCCGCGAGATTACTGTGCCAAAAGAAAAATTACCTGGTTCAGAGCCTGAATCAAGTCGCTTGACAGAATCAAGTGAAGACAGCTCTTCAAGTTCTGCTTCAGAATAAGGACAATTTTCTAGCAGCCCCTAGGGGCTGCCTTTTTTGTGAGGCGCTAGCGAAGGGCGAACTTTCCCCGCTTTAGAGCCTAGGATTTGTTCGGAATAATGGGCTTTTTCTCGGTCTAAAGTATGAAATTTATATGAAATCGAGGGCTTTTGGTTGTAATTTAAGCTGAGCGAGTTATAATAGGAACATGTAAAATCTTTTACGTAAAGGAGAATGATGATGAAATCCATCAAGAAATTTTTTGCTGTAACAGCTGTTGCTGCTACTGTATTCGCTACTACCCCTGCTACTACTGCTCACGCTGTAGGTTTGAATGAACTCTTCAGCAAAGCTGATGCAGCTTTGAAGACTGTGAAGTCTGTAGAATTGAAGGGTGACTTGGCAGTAGCTTTTGACCAAAACGGGACTAAAGTAAACGTTGCTAACGTAAACTTTGAAACTGAATTAGACGTAGAAAACGTTCAAGGTGAAGGTAAAATTGAAGTTGCGAGCCAATTGTCTCCAAACGCTCAAAAACAAGCTTTCCAAGTCAAAGATGACACCTTAGCAACTCAAACTGGTGATAAAGAATGGACTAAGGCAGACTTCTCTGCACAACGTAACCAATTCAAGACTGCTATCCAAAACGGCTTGCAAGCAGCTTACAAGGACTTAACTCCTGAACAAGAAGCTACTTTAGGTCAATACTTCGAAGTGAAGGAAGACGGCGAAGACTATGTTTACGCCCTCAAACAAGGCATCGACGGGAAGAAATTCTTCGAAGATAACAAAGAAACCTTCGCTCGCGTTAAGGAACAAGTCTTGAAACAAGCAGAAGCGAACGGTCAATCTGTATCTGATCAACAAAAAGCAACCTACGACAAGCTCTTCAGTGCAGAAACCATGGAAAAATTCTTTGCATCAAACCCTAAAGTAGAAGTTCGTTACAACAAATCTACTTTCTTAGTATCTAAGGTGACTCTTGATGTCAACTTGAACCCTGCTGACTTCTTGCCAGCTCAATCAGCTCAAGGCGCACCAGGTAAAGTATCTGTACAAGCTAACTTAGAAGCTAAAGACTACAACCAACCAATCGAATTAGAAAACCACTAATCCGTCATAAAAGCACCCTTAGGGGTGCTTTTTTAATGGCTTTTTGACTGCAGAAAAAGAAGAAACGAAAGAAATTCTACTTTTGTCTAACTTTTTGTGGGTAAAGACTTGAAGTCTGGCTCTTAAAGTGTTAGCATAATATTATCAGGTGCTTGCCTAGGCAAAACCTGGAATGTAACTGCGACTAAGAGGAGGAATGAAAATGAAAAAATTAGTCAAAGTATTAGTTGTTCTCTTGGCTTTCTTTAGCCAATTACCTTTCGCTGCAGCCCAAGATGCTGCGCCATCTTTCGTTGATTTGATGACCCAAGCCAACGAAGCAGCACTCAAGTTGGAGACTTTCCACTTGGAATCTAGCCTGTCCGTTATTGGTACTACTAAGACTACACCACGTAGTTTAACGGCTAACCTAACAGGTGACGTGGATGTTAAGAATGCTGAGCTCCAAGGTAAACTTGATTTACAAGTGCCACCAACCACCAACGGCCAATTTGAGGCAGTGGTAAAAGGTGCCAAAGCCTTCTTCCGTGAAGGAGACAATGACTGGCATGTATCAGATGTTTCCATCAACAAACAAGAATTCCAAAAAGCTTATGCCAAGTTTTTAGAAGTAGCTAAGACAAATTCTGAATTAGACAAAGAATTTAATACAGCTCTTTCTGAATTATTCAATGTAGAGGCAAAGGATGACGAGTATCAACTTTCCCTCAAACAAAACATTGACGGTGCTAAGTTCTATCAAGATCACGAAGCACTCTTTAAGAAATTACAACAAGCGGCTTTAGACCAAGCTAAACAAGCAGGTCAAAACGTTAGCGAAGATAGCTTTAGCAAGGTTTTCACTGCTGATAACTTCAAGAAGTTCTTCGAATTGAACCCTAGCTTGGTAGTAAGCTATGATAAAGAAACTCACTTCGTCAAAGCTTTCAACCTTGTCCTTCATGTAGACGTGGCTCAAGTGAATCCTAAATTAGCTGAGGGTGATGACGCACCGCAAACGATAGATGTAACCTTCACTGTGACTGTAAGCAACCACAACCAACCAGTTGATATCAAGGAACCTGAAGCAGGAGCTGGCAATGCTAATTCCGCTTCATCTTCTGAAGAATAAGCAAGCTAGAAGGCTAGGACTTGGTCCTAGCTTTTTTCTTGTCTAGCATTTATTTTGGCGTCAAAAGTGCTCAGAATTGCTTGTCCTCTAAGGCTTAAGGTATAATGAAGGGGTAGATGATTCCTGGAGGGATAATATGAATATCAAAGCAATTGCCAAGGAAGTCTTAGAATTCCTGGTTTACTTAATTATTATGGTGGCGGCGGTTTTCGCCTTGCGTCACTTTGTGGTGGAGTCTTTCCGTGTGGATGGTCATTCCATGGACTATACCTTACAGCATGACGAGCGCCTCTTTATGTGGAAATTAGCCAAAATTGAACGCTTCGACGTGGTGGTTATTAAGGCGCCGAGTGACCCTAGCAAACGCTATATCAAGCGTGTCATTGGCGTGCCAGGTGACACCATTGAAGTGCGCGACGACAAACTCTACCTCAATGGCGTCGCTACTGACGAGCCTTACTTAGCCGAGAAGGTGAAGGAATACCAGGCAGCCAATCCAAATGGCAACTTCACGCAAAACTTCACCCTAGCACAAGTAGCCGGTGCTAGCACAGTGCCAGAAGGTAAGTACTTCGTCTTGGGCGACAACCGCCAGAACTCCCTGGATGGCCGTTCCTTTGGTTTTATTGATGCCAACACGGTTGAAGGGGAAGCCGATGTCTGCTATTGGCCTTTAAACCGCCTGGGCTTTTTACAAAAGTATAAATTAAATGATGCGGGACAAATTGTGAACCGCTAATTGAGTCAGGTCCAGGGACGCCAGTCCCGGACCTTTTTTGTGCTAGGGAGTTAGCAGAGGGTAGCTTGACAAAGGGCCTAAAAATGCGTATATTTATAGCTGTAAATAGACTAGTACAGTCCCTATGGTTTTAGAGAGTGCGTCCTTGGCTGGAAGATGCATACCCTCTAGCGGATTGGAACCTACTATTGAATAGAACAAGTGGGTTGGCCTCCTTATCGGCTATAAGTTGGCCGGCGCCTATGTCGGCAAACAAGGTGGTACCGCGGAGTGACTGTGCTTCGTCCTTGATTAAGGATGAGGCACAGTCACGATTTTTTGTAAGGAGGTTTACCAGATGGTAACAAGACAAGAAGATTTCTCAAAATGGTATTTACAAACCATTCAACAAGCAGATTTAATGGACTACTCGCCAGTGCGGGGCTGTATGATTTTTAAGCCAGATGGCTATGAAATCTGGGAACATATCCAAAAAGCCATGGATGCTCGTTTCAAGGAAGAAGGCATCCGTAATGCCTACTTCCCAATGTTAATTCCTGAATCATTCTTCAACAAGGAGAAGGATCACATCGAAGGCTTTAGCCCAGAATTACCATGGGTAACGGAAGCAGCCGGTGAGAAATTAGAAGAACGTTTGGCCTTACGTCCAACTTCTGAGACCATTATTGGGGATGCCTTCTCCAACTGGATCCAGTCCTACCGTGACCTACCACTCGAAATCAACCAATGGGCCAATGTTTTCCGTTGGGAGAAGAAGACCTTACCATTCTTGCGGACCTCTGAGTTCCTCTGGCAAGAAGGCCATACAGCCCACGCCGACGGTCAAGAAGCCTTGGACCGCACCATGCGTATGCTCCAAATCTATAAGGAAGTCGTGGAAGGTGTCTTGGCTGTACCAGTGGTAGACGGTGAGAAAACACCTTCTGAGCGCTTTGCCGGGGCTGTTAGCACCTTCTCCATTGAAGCCATGATGCAAGACGGTAAAGCTGTTCAAGCCGGGACTTCCCACTACATGGGGACCAAGTTTGCGGAGGCTTTCGACATCCGTTACCTCAATACAGATAACGAGCACGTTTACGCGCACACTAGCTCATTCGGGGTATCCACTCGCTTGATTGGGGCTATGATTATGACTCACGGCGACGACAAGGGCTTGGTCTTGCCACCAGCTGTGGCCCCAACTCAAGTAGTCTTCGTTCCAGTAGGTCCATGGCAAAAGAACCCAGCTATTCTGGACAAAATCCATGAATTACAGGCGCAACTTAAAGCGGCAGGTATCCGTTGCCGCGTAGACGACAGCAACAACTCGCCAGGTTTCAAATTCAATGAATGGGAACTTCGTGGGGTGCCAGTTCGGATTGAGTGTGGTCCACGCGACTTAGAAAATGCGCAAGTCATGATGAAGGCTCGCGACTTAGATGAGAAGGTAGCCGTACCATTTGACAACTTCTTGGCTAGCGTTCAAGCGGAATTGACTGGCATGCAAGGACGACTCTTAGAAAAGGCGCGCCAAATGAACCAAGCCAACTACTATACGGACATCAATAGCTTAGATGAGCTCAAAGCCCACATCGAAAGCAAGCGGGCGGCTGGCCAAGTACCTGGTTGGGTGCTAGCTGGTTGGGATGGCACTGAAGAGAGCGAAGCCAAGATTAAGGAAGAAACTGGCTTCACCACGCGTAACATTCCATTTGCAGGTCAAGTGCCAGAGAAAGCAACCTGTATCGTGACAGGCCAGCCGGCTAAACACACCGTATGGTTGGCGCGGGCCTACTAAGAAAGAAGGAAGCTAAGATGGAGGCTAAGTTTTGCCGCGAATCTCGGGCGGTGCAAACCCACCGTATCCTACCTTTCCATTGTAATATGCACCAGACTCTTTATGGCGGTCAGCTCATGGAATTCATTGATAACTGTGCCAGTATTACAGTGTCCCGCCATACGCGTAGTCTCTGTGTGACGGCCTCGATGGACCAGCTCAACTTTATCCGGCCTCTGCACTTGTCTGACTCCGTCTGTGTGGAAACCATTGTCACAGGTACCGGCCGTACCTCGGTCGAAGTTTTTGCCAAGGTAGTGGGGGAACGTCTTGAGACGGGGGAACGTTATCTAGCAGCGACGGCCTTCTTGACCTTTGTGGCCATCGATGAGACGGGGGCTTCGGTTGAGGTCGCCCCTATTCAGCCAGAGGGCCCAGAGGAAATTTTCGTCTGCGCTAGTTACCCAGAACGCCAGGCTAAGCGTATGGCCGAACGCAAAGCATCGGCTCAATTCCAGTCAGGCCTCAACTTGGATTTCCCCTGGGATACCCACTAAGGCCTGTCTGACGCCAGGTGCTAGCTTTTCTAGCTAAGGACCAAATTTATTCTTTACATTTGGTAGAGAATTAGGTATGATATTAGTGTTGCACCGAGTGCAGACAAATAACTCTAGACTAGCAAATAGCCTAGGGCAGAAAGGAAGTTCATAAATGAGACCAGATATTCATCCAAACTACCAACCAGTTGTCTTCATGGACACTACTACTGGTTACAAATTCTTGTCAGGTTCAACGAAAACTTCTAACGAAACGGTTGAGTGGGAAGATGGCAACACTTACCCATTAATCCGTGTGGAAATTTCGTCTGATTCACATCCATTCTACACTGGGCGTCAAAAATTCACCCAAGCAGATGGTCGTGTGGACCGCTTCAACAAGAAGTACGGCTTCAACAAATAAGCCAACATTCTATCCACAGAAGATTAAGAGCCCCTCGGGGCTCTTTTTTGATTTTAGGTAACAATCTTGCGCAAAGCGTGACAAGACAAGGTTTTTGGCTTATAATAGAGGATGAGACTAAAATTCGAAAGGATGTTTTTTATGAGTACATTATGGACTGTTTTAGGGATTATTGCTGGGATTGTGGTCCTATTAGTAGTCTTCTGGGCATCTGTCTACAACCGTTTAGTTCGTTTACGTAACTGGTCTGAAGAGAGCTTCAGCCAAGTAGACGTGCAACTCCAACGTCGTAACGACTTAATTCCAAACTTAGTGGAAACAGTCAAAGGTTACTCTAAACACGAGAGTGAAACCTTAGACGCTGTAGTGAAGGCGCGTCAACAAATCGTTAACTTGCCAATGGATGCAACACCTGAGCAAAAGAACGAATTATCAAACCAATTGACAGGCGCTTTATCACGTTTATTGGCTGTAGCAGAAGCTTATCCTGAGCTCAAAGCTAACCAAAACTACTTAGACTTACAACGTAGCTTGGAAGAAACGGAAGACTTGATTGCCAAAGCACGTCAAATCTACAACTCAAGCATCGGCCAATACAACACTGGGATCCAAACCTTCCCTAACAGCTTGGTAGCTGGCTTAAGTGGCTTTGCACCAAAAGCTTACCTACAAGCACCAGCTGAAGCAAAAGAGGCACCAAAAGTAAGCTTCTAAGTCTAAACTTGCTCCCATTATACTATTGACCTACTAGCTAGCATGGAAAGGAGGCATGAGATGAAACGGGTTAACCTCTATGTGCATTATGACTCGGTTACCAACTATATGATGACCCGGGCCCTAAGTCTGACTAGTGACGATTTTAGTGCACAGAATTTACCTAATAACTTGATTTTGGCAGAAGCACCGGCTAATTTTGGTCGCTTTGATGTGCAGACCAACTTCA
This sequence comes from Abiotrophia sp., assembly GCF_057275535.1. NCBI lineage: Bacteria > Bacillati > Bacillota > Bacilli > Lactobacillales > Aerococcaceae > Abiotrophia > Abiotrophia sp. The sequence goes on along the minus strand of NZ_DBHIRJ010000002.1, from coordinate 81,841 downwards.
AGATTTTGCGGGGACGGTCAGAAGTCTTACGGTATATGGAGACAGTCCAAGCCCAGAAGCTACGGATGTCTAACTGGATTGACTTCGAATCCATTGAACTCATGCATCAATTGACTCCTCAGGAAATTGCGGAATTGCTTTATCTCTTCCACTCTTCCAATGTCCTACGCTCAGCTTTCTTCTATAAGTTGCAGAATAACTTTGTCTATCTCACTTTACCTAATGGGCTCAACAAGCTCTTCTATCGGCATATTCAAGACTTCTACCCGCGCTTTGCTCGGAATATGACCGAACGCATGATGGATCTGGTCAATGAGAATAAGAACCTCTTCTTCTCTAAACGCCAGACAGTCTCCCTCTTGCCTGCGCACGTAGCAGAGGAACTGGCCCCTTTATTCGCCAACGGCATCAAGGTGGACTTCGTGCAAGCTCACTCTCATAACGGAAAATGGTCAGTGCCACTCTTCGTGATTGAAGATGAGTTGACCCTGCTCTCACAGAATCAGAATATGGCAGAGCAGATTGGGGAGATTGTCTATGATACAAGTGCCAACCATTGGCGTCTGGTATTGAATATCTAAATTTGATGGAGGAACTTTACATGAAAATCGTCTTACTCTATGGTGGGCAGAGTGCTGAACATGATATTTCCTTGATTTCAGCACATAACATTATGCAGTCCATCATGTACAACTACTATGAGGTACAACCTGTTTACATTACTAAGCAAGGAGACTGGCTCAAAGGGGCGCCTTTATCAGGTCCGCTTAGCCACTCTAACCAACTGGCCTTAACTGTTGGTCCGCAAGCACGTTGGGCTGAGGGGCCGGAGGGTCAATCAGTCGGGACCTTAATTCAACCTGGCGATATTAAGGAGGCAGACACCATTGTCTTTCCTGTATTGCATGGTCCTAACGGCGAAGATGGGACCATCCAAGGTTTCTTAGAAGTCTTGGGTATGCCTTATGTTGGAGCTGGCGTGACTGCTAGCGCCTGCGGTATGGACAAGGTCATTTCCAAACAACTTTTCCACCAAGCTGGCTTACCACAAGTACCATACGTGGCCTTCGATTCTCGTGAATGGGCTCAGTCCCCTGAGGAATGGATGAATCGCTGCGAGGGCAACTTGCTCTATCCGCTCTTTGTAAAGCCTGCTAACATGGGCTCTAGCGTGGGGATTTCTAAAGCCACCACGACCGAAGAGCTACGCGCAGCCGTAGAGAAAGCTCTGCAATTTGACCGCCGTATCGTGGTGGAACAAGGGATTTCTGCCCAAGAATGCGAAGTAGCAGTCCTGGGCAACGATGATGCGCACGCTAGTGTAGTCGGCCGTCTGGTCAAGACTGCTGATTTCTATGACTACGATGAAAAGTATGTCAACAACACAGTTGAAATGGAGATTCCGGCTCAATTGCCAGATGCCATTAGTGACAAGATTCAAGAATATGCCCTACGCGCCTACCGCGCATTGGATGGCAAGGGCTTGTCACGGGTTGACTTCTTTGTAACGGCTAGCCACGATATCTATATCAATGAAATTAACACCATGCCAGGCTTCACGCCTTACAGCATGTATCCTTGTCTTTGGGAAGCGACCGGGCTTAATACCCGCGACTTGATTGAAGAGCTCTTGCAGTTAGCACTCAAGAGTTTCCAAGACAAGCAAGCCTATAAACAAGTAAGTCGTTAAAGACAAAACCACATGGCGGATGCCGTGTGGTTTTTGATAGCATTAGAAAAGCGAAGTGCAGAAGCACTTCGCTTTTTTCTTAGGCATTGAGCGCCTGAATAATGTCCGCAATTAAATCTTGCGGGTCTTCAATCCCTACGGATACCCGTAGTAAGTCGGCTGTTAAACCATAAGACTCGCGAATGTCTTGCGGGATATCAGCATGGGTTTGGGTGGTTGGATAGGTGATGAAGCTTTCGACACCCCCTAGGCTTTCGGCGAAGGTGAAGACCTTGAGAGCCCGTAAGAAGCTGTCTACCTTGTTGGCATCTTGAATCTTAATGGACATCATAGCGCCGCGACCAGGATAGAGGACTTCTTTGATTTGAGGGTGTTGGCTTAGGGCTTGGGCTAGGGCCTGAGCATTGGCTTCTTGCCGGTCTAGTCGCAGGGACAGGGTTTTAAGTGAGCGGATAAAGAGCCAACAGTCAAAAGGAGACAAGGTTGGGCCTGTTGTGTTGGACAACCAGACTAGTTGCTCGCCCAAGCTAGCATCCTTGGCCACCACCACACCAGCCAAGATGTCGTTATGGCCAGTCAGGTATTTGGTGCCTGAATGAATAACTAGGTCAGCCCCTAATTTCAAGGGGCGTTGACGTAGAGGCGTCAAGAAGGTGTTGTCCACGATCAGGAGTGTTTGGTGGTGTTGACAGAGTTGGGCAACAGCGGCCAAATCAATTTCTTGCATCAGCGGGTTGGTAGGTGTCTCGACGAAGACAGCAGCTACTTGATCGCTAATTAAGGAGGTCAAGTCTTCTAAATCTTGGAAATAAGTAAATTGATAGAAGCCTTGTGCTTGGAGTTTATCGAAGTAGCGGAAGCTACCCCCATATACGTCCCGTGTTACCAGGAATTGACTACCAGCTGGGAAGAGGCCCAGGACTAGCTGGATGGCACTCATGCCAGAAGAGGTCACCACTGCTTGGGCACCACCTTCGAGGGCAGCCAGGCCTTCTTCTAAGACTGTACGAGTAGGGTTTTTGGTTCGGGTATAGTCAAAGCCTGTGCTTTGGCCTAAACCTGGATGGGCGTAGGCGGTAGACAGGTGAATAGGTAGGGAGACTGCGCCGGTCTGTTGGTCTTGGCGGTTGCCCAGTTGGGCTAGTTGAGTGTCGCGATGGGTCATCAGGGTCAACTCCTTTATGGATTAATGGGTCAAAGAAAAAGCCCGACGCACAGGAAGAGACCTGTGCGCCGGGACGAATCTTCGTGGTACCACCCGATTTTGTGCTTGCCTCACAGCAAGCACCTTGGTAAGTCTAAGACTTGGCAGTAACGTTGCGAACGTCTCACTGGCTGAAAAACAGTGAAATTCTCAGAGGTCATCTTGGGTCAAGGTGGCCACCCATTTGCAGCAACTAGGGCTCTCTATAGACCAAGGCTTGACTTACTCATCTCGTCATCGAAGTAGTATTTGCCTCAGTGTAACACGAAAGCAGAAGCCTGTCAACAGAGCCATTTTGTCAGGAGTCGACTAATATGGCTGTTATGGGCTTTAATCATATTATTACCTCTTGGTGGCAATTCTTGACCTTGAACCACTAGGGGCTATCCAGTATAATAGAGACTATATTGGTGGCGACTTGGACTGAAAGGGAGGAACTATAATGGCGCAAAAAAATACAAAAAAATCTAATGTTTGGCTTCAGCTAGGCTATATAGTCTTGTGTCTTATAGTCGGCGCTGCAGTTGGCCTGCTGATTGGGCGCTTCTTCGGTTCTTCGTTGGCCAATCAGATACGCCATGTGTCCATTACCTATTTGCTGGCGACCTTTATAGTGAGCACAGTCTTACATATTATTATTCATGAAGGGGGCCATTTGCTTGGTGGCCTGCTGACAGGTTATCAATTTGTTAGTTTCCGGGTTATGGATTTAAAATTAGAAAAAACAGAGTCAGGTGGCTTTAAGTTTCGCTGGCAACATGTGGCCGGGACGGGTGGACAGTGTTTGATGCGTCCACCACGCTATCAAAGCCAAAAATTTCCTTTTAGGCTCTACTTAGCGGGTGGTTTTCTGGCCAATATTTTGACCAGTGTCTTGGCCTATTGGCTCTGGCCTAATATCTATGTCTTTGTCTTTGCTAGCCTAGGGATTTTAATGGGCCTGACCAACGCTATTCCCATGAGTTTCAATGATGGCAAGAACCTCCTATTATTGAGCAAAAGTGAATTAAACCGTCTGGTCTTCTTCCTAATGTTAGAGGATAATTACTGGGCTAATCGCGGTAAGTCTTATGATGAGAAATATCGCTATCTACGGCGTGTTACTATTAATGAGACGAACTTCTTGACTGATACTACGATTTTCTATGACTTAGAGCAACTAGTGGATCAGGGGCAGTTCGAAGAAGTCTACATATTGGCTAAGAAAATCTATCAGGAACGGGAGGATATGGTGACGCCCTATCGTCAGGAAATCTTGCGTCTCTTACTTTTTGCGGCTAGCCTGCAACATCCGGAAGATCCCCTGATTACGACCTTACTGGAAGAGCCACTCTTAGTGGCCATGCTGAAAACCAAGCGACCAGAAAACTCAACCGCCCAAGCTGCCTATCACTGGCGAGTTAAGGGGGATGTGGCGACGGCGCAGGAGCATTTGGCGCAAGCTAAGAAACGACTACCTCGTGCCCATAATCTTAGAGCCCAGGAGCAGGAAGCTCGGATTATTGATTACCTGGAAGAGAAAATTCAAGCAGAACACGCTAGTAATAATTAAAAAAACTCAAGTATCGGTTTGGTGCCGATTCTTGAGCTTTTTTTATTTGCGGCTCATAGTTTCCGGGGTATTAAAACCGGACATTTAGATTCAGTTGGCGCTTTTTGTTCGGAAAAGCTTTACTTTGAGCAGGATAATCGCTATATTTAGAGTAAACAATTTGAAAGGAGTGACAGTATGAACTGGTTCATTTTAATTGGTATTGTAATTATTGTCCTTGGTTTTTCGCTCAAGTTGGATACCATGGCGGTCTTAATCGTGGCGGCTTTGTCAACGGCTTTAGTGGCTGGCATTCACTGGCAAGAGGCATTAATTCTCTTGGGGGAAAACTTTGTCAAGAACCGTTTGGTCACCATCTTCTTGATTCCAATTCCCATGATTGCTATGGTAGAACGATTTGGTTTGCGTCAACAAGCCCAGCATCTGATTAGTAAGCTCAAGGGCTTGACGGCACCTATTTTGCTCTATACCTATGTTGTGATTCGTGAGGTGTCCCTGGCCTTCCAAATTCCTCTAGGTGGGCACGTGCAATTTATCCGGCCCTTGATCTATCCCATGACTGAAGCAGCGGTGCGCGAGAAATGCGGTGAGGATTTGAGTGACGAAGAAGTCGACGCGATTAAGGGTAAGTGTGCGGCTGTAGAAAATATTGCTAACTTCTACTCCCAAAATATCTTTGTTGGTTCTTCAGGAGTCTTACTGATTATTTCGACCTTAACTGAAGCAGGATATGATGTAGCGGCAACAGATGTGGCCAACACTGCTTTGACCGTGGGGATTGCTAGCTTAATCGTGGTAGCACTTTATATGGCATACTGGCAACAAGGGCTTAACAGAAAGGGGCGGAAATAATGGAAATTACTGCAGTACGTGATTTAATTTTAGAATTCGCCTATTACATTGCGGGCGCGATTTTCTTCCTGTCGGCCTACTATGTTTATCGTTCGGATAGTAAGACTCGGATAGGGACGACTCTCTTCTGGAGTCTCTTGGGGGTTATTTTTACTTTTGGTTCTTACCTACCTCCGCTTCTAGTGGGGATTCTTCTAGTGGTTATGGCAGTTCTGACTGTAACCAAGCAAGTGACTACGCCTAGTCTTCACGCGGTATCAGATGCAGTGAAGGAAGAACGTGCTAAACGTTTTGGCTTATGGATTTTCTTGCCTTCTCTAACCTTGGCCTTAGTGGTCGTTTTATTAGTCTATAATGTTAAGGGTTTAGGGGGCCAGGCGCCTTTAGTAATTGGTGGCTTAACCGCTTTGGTAGTTGCCTTGATTATGTTGCGACCTAAGCCAAAAGAAGTCTACGATGGGACTACGCAAATGACCCTGCAAATGGGGGTAACCATTATCTTGCCTCAGCTACTTGCAGCCCTTGGCATCATTTTTACTAAGGCCCAAGTCGGGACCTTGATTTCGACGGCAGTGGCTTCAGTGGTGCCAGCAGAGAACCGTTTGTTGGGTGTTGTAGCCTACGTTTTAGGTATGGTTATTTTCACTATGATTATGGGAAATGCCTTCGCAGCCTTCACGGTAATTACAGCAGGTATTGGGATTCCTTTTGTTTTCGCCTTGGGAGCTAATCCGGTGGTAGCGGGAACCTTAGCTATGACAGCAGGCTATTGCGGGACCTTGATGACCCCAATGGCAGCTAACTTTAATTCCATGCCGGCTTCTCTCTTAGAAATGAAAGACTCAAATGGCGTCATTAAGCAACAAGTGCCTGTCGCACTGGCCATGATTGTCCTCCATATTGCCTTGATTTACTTCATGGCATATTAGAATAGGAGATGAAATTATGAAAATTTTAGTAACTGGTTTTGATCCTTTTGGCGGTGAAGCCATTAACCCCGCCTGGGAAGCCGTTAGTCGCTTACCTAAGGAAATTGAGGGCGCTGAGATTGTGACGGTTCAGATTCCAACCGTTTTTGGTGATTCGGCTAAGCGTCTCTTTGAAGCGGTAGAACAGCAGCAGCCTGATGCGGTGGTCTGCGTCGGTCAAGCGGGCGGTCGCTTTGGCATTACGCCTGAACGGGTAGCCATTAACGTAGATGATGCGCGAATTGCAGATAACAAGGGCCAACAGCCTTTGGATACAGTGATTCAAGCAGATGGGGCGCCTGCCTACTTTACGACCTTGCCGGTTAAGGCCATGGTAGAGGCAGTTAAGGCAGCGGGCTTGCCTGCTAGCCTATCTAACACGGCTGGGACCTTTGTCTGCAACCACATCATGTATCAGAACCTCTATTATCTGACTAAACACTATCCTAATACTCAAGGGGGCTTCATTCATGTCCCTTATGTGACGGAACAAGTGGTAGACAAGCCAGGCCAGGCCTCTATGGCTTTAGCTGATATTGTCAAAGGCCTGACAGTCTGCTTAGAGACCATTGTAGCCTACCAAGGCAAGACAGATGCTCAAGTCGTGGGCGGCGAAACCCATTAACCGCAAATAAAAAATGAAGCCAACCCAAGGGTTAGGCTTCATTTTTTTTGTCTGAACTTGCTTCAGTTTCCTTAATAATATAGATAGGACGCCGTTTGGTTTCCATAAAGATTTTACCGATATAGTTACCGATAATCCCTAAAGACAGGAGTTGGATACCTGAGAAGAAGAGGATGATGGAGACAATTGACGGCCAACCAGCCACCCGGTCACCATATAGCATGGCCCGGACAATAATCACAACCAAGAAGAAGGCTGAAATTAGGCAGGTGATGGTCCCCATAATAGAGGCTAAAGTCAGAGGAACTTCAGAGAAGTTAATGATACCGTCAATGGAGTAACGGAGTAGTTGGAAGAAGTTCCAACTGGTTTGGCCCGCTACGCGGTCACGGTTCTCGAATTCTAGGTAGACCGTATCAAAGCCCACCCAGCTGAACAGTCCCTTAGAGAAACGGTTGTACTCGGATAGTTCTAGGATGGCATCCACCATTTGGCGGGTCATTAGACGATAGTCACGAGCCCCGTCTACGATTTCGGTTTGGCTGATACGATTAATCAATTTGTAGAAAAGGCGAGCGAAAAAACTACGAATAGGCGGTTCCCCTTTGCGGTTGGTTCGACGGGTTCCGACACAGTCAACACTTTTGCTCTGAATGAGATCGAACATCTGAGGCAGTAACTCTGGTGGATCTTGTAAATCGGCATCCATTAAGGTGATATAGTCGCCCCGACTGGCCTTGAGTCCAGCGTAAATGGCCGCCTCTTTGCCAAAATTACGGGAAAAGGATAGATAGCGAACCCGATCAGGGTGGGCTTGATGTAAGTTGCGTAAAACGTCTAAAGTTGAGTCCTTAGAGCCGTCGTTAACAAAAATATATTCGGCTGGAAAGTCCAAGTTCTTCACTACTGCTTCCGTAGCAGCAAAAAAATGTGGAATGGCATCTGCTTCGTTGTAGCAGGGCACAATAATGGATAACATGCTGATTCCTCCTGTCATATCTCGTGACTATTATAGCATACGGTGCCTAGCATTGCGAGGTTTGAGATGTGCTAGCGACGCTTTAAAGGTCAGCAAGCTCAGTAGGGAAAATAAGCTGAGAAAAAGCCCCTAAGTAAAATGAAATAGCTTACAAAGGCGTCAAAATATGCTAAAATAAAGCTGTCGCCTATCCAAATGTGGATAGCCAATCGATTATTACATTTGCCTTCTTAAGAGGCACTAGGGGAGTCTTATAGATGAAAGAACCAATTCTAGTCATCATGGCAGCCGGAATGGGCAGTCGTTATGGTGGCCTCAAACAGCTTGATTCAGTCGGACCAAGAGGGGAGGTTATGCTGGATTATTCGCTCTATGATGCGAAAGAAGCAGGTTTTAAGAAGGTTATTTTTATCATTAAACCTGACATGGCCGAACGTTTTAAGGCCCAAGTTGGCGACCGTGTAGCACAATATATGACAGTAGAATATGCCTATCAGAAATTAGAAGATTTACCGGCGGGTTTTGCCGTGCCAACTAGCCGAACCAAGCCTTGGGGGACTGCCCATGCGGTTTGGTGTGCGCGAGACTTGATTGATGCACCTTTTGCGGTTATTAATGCCGATGATTTCTATGGCCGGCACGCCTTCCAATCGGTCTATGATTATTTGGTGAAAATGCAGACCTATCGTAATCCGCGTTATAGTATGGTGGGCTATCCTCTCAAGAAAACGATCTCGGCTAACGGGGCGGTTTCGCGTGGTCTTTGCCAGATTAATGAGTCAGGCTACTTAGTTGAAATTGAAGAGCAGACTCAGATTGAAGCCTATCCAGAAGGGATTCACTATACGCAAGACGGTCTAAATTGGGTGAATGTAGATCCAGAAACCATCGTGTCCATGAACCTCTGGGGCTTTCCCCAAGGGTTCATCCAAGTTATTGAAGGCTATCTACCAGAGTTCTTGGAGAAGGGCCTTCGGACTAAGCCTGATAAATGCGAGTACTACTTGCCGAGTGTAGTTCGCAAACAAATTAAGTCTGACCAAGCCAGAGTCAAGATTTTAGAAACCCAATCCCAGTGGTTTGGGGTCACCTATCAAGAAGACAAACCTTTAGTGGTAGAAGCCATTGAAAGTTTGACTCAGTCAGGTGTTTACCCAAGTCCTTTGTGGCCAGAAGTTTAGGATAGTAGCAAAAGGAGTGAAGCATATGTCAACCGTTCTAGCGACCGAATCGCCGGCCTACTTGGCCTATCAAGCTTATGATTTACCAGGGAACCTGCTTGCCTTGGAACCCTTAGGTAACGGCCTGATTAATAAAACCTACCGCATCCAACAAGGGGATGATCAAGGCTGGCAAGGGGAGTATGTCCTCCAAGAAATCAACCAGTCTATCTTCCCAGATGTTCCTGGGCTTATGCAGAATATCTTGGCCGTGACAGATTACATGAAGGGAATTATCAGGCGTCGTGGTGGCGACCCCGAGCGGGAAACCTTGACGGTTGTACTTAATCGTGAGGGCTTACCATATACGCGCTTGGAAGATGGGACCTATTGGCGCATCTATGAGTTTATTAAGGATAGCTTCAGCATTGAACAAGTCACCAATGAGGACGAGTTCTATCGGGCTGGCCAAGCCTTTGGGGCTTTTGCCGCTGATTTAGATGATTTTGATGCTAGCCAGCTGACTGAAGTCATTCCCAAATTCCATGATACGCGTCATCGCTATGCTCAGTTTGAAGAGGCCGTCGCCCAAGATCGTGCGGGACGTGTGGCAGAGGTTCAGGAATGGATTGATTTTGTACGAACTCGCAAATCTGATTGCTACCTGCTCTATGACTTGTTAGACGCAGGCCAATTGCCTCTGCGCGTGACCCACAATGATACCAAGCTCAATAATATTCTCATGGATGCTAGTACTGGCCAGGCCCTCTGTATCGTAGATTTGGATACCATTATGCCAGGTCTGGTGCTCTTCGATTATGGGGATGCCATTCGCTTTGGGGCCAACCATAATGCGGAAGACGAGGCAGATTTGAGCAAGGTCCAATTTGATGCCCATTTATTTGAAGTCTATACGCGAGGCTTTTTGAAGGGGATGGGGGATCGCCTAACCACCTTAGAAATCGAATTGCTACCTTGGGGAGCACGGGTCATTACCTTGGAGCAGGGGATTCGTTTCCTGACCGACTACCTCAATGGCGACGTCTATTATGGCACCAGCCGTCCAGGCCAGAATTTGGATCGGACCGCCACTCAGTTGACCTTAGTGGCTCAAATGGAAGCTCAATGGCCTGAACTCAAAGCCATTGTAGCGCGCGCGGCTCAAGCTTGTTAGCAGCAAATAAATTAGACTCAAAAATGCCGACTTAGTCGGCATTTTTTATTGGATTTGAATAAGACCAAAAAGTTTTTATGGCTTTAAGTAGATTTTAAGTAAGCATCCTATACTTAAGCTATCAACTTCAATGGACACATCATCACCTTAGCAGACGGGACTGTCCTTAAATAAGCACAAAAAGCAGCCCTCCCACTTAGGGGAGGGCTCTTGCTGTGTTTGGAGGTCTTATTTTTAAGCTTGGTCATCAAGCGTGGTTAAATCATAAGGCGTTTGTTGATAAACCAAGTTCAGCCAATTATGGAAGAAGAGATAGGCGCTAGATCGCCAACGATGTTGGGGTGGTAAATCCGCTTGATCTTGAGGATAGTAGTTCAGAGGCAGGCAGACTTGAGGATTAGAACCTAAATCCCGACGATATTCTTGATCTAAAGTCAAGGCATCGTATTCCATGTGACCCGTGACAAAAATTTGCCGATTATCTTTGGAAGCGGCCAATAGGGTCCCCGTTTCAGGCGCGGTAGCCAGCACATCTAGCTCTGGGTGCTGGGCCAGTCTTGCTTCATCGATACCCGTGTGGCGCGATTGTGGCGCTAAGAAAGTGTCGTCTAGACCACGCGTTAGAGGATGATGGCGCTGGGTCAGGGTATGACTAAAAATACCAAAAAGCTTAATAGGTAGGGTATGCTTAGCTATGCCATAGTCGTTATAGAGTCGCGCTTGCGCCCCCCAGCAGATATGGAGGCAAGAAAAGACATGGCTTTTAGACCAGTCGAAGATGCTTTGGAGTTCTGACCAGTAGGTGACGTCTTCGAAGTCAAGGTGTTCTACTGGAGCTCCAGTCACGATTAATCCGTCATAATAGCGATCTTGGATTTGATTAAATTGATAGTAGAATTTCTCCAAATGAGAGGCATTGGTGTGGCTGGACTTACGGCTCGACATCTGGAGGAAGTCGACTTCAATTTGCAGAGGTTGGCTACCTAGAAGGCGTAGAAATTGAAGTTCAGTTTCTTCTTTTTTGGGCATGAGATTGAGGAGCAAAATTTTAAGCGGGCGAATATCCTGGCGCTGTGCGGTCTGCTCTTCCATGACCTGGATACCTTCATGAAGTAATTCTTGTTTGGCGGGTAGGCCATCAGCAATACGAATAGGCAAAGGGCAACCTCCTGACGCGATCACTCCTATCAAGTAAAGGAGCTTTTCTCTTATTGTAAGGGCTAAAGCGGGCCAGGGTCAATCATCTGGCTATACTGATTTTATAGGAGTATCTATAGTTTTTACTTATAGATAGAGGACGTTTAGAAAAAAATATGGAGATTTAGGCTAAAAAATAATGGCGAAAAGCGAAAGAAAGTTTATCGAAAACGGTTCAATTTTACTTGGCAAAGAAAAACAAGAATGCAAACCAAAAAAATCAATTAAAAGTTCATGTAAATCCGAATGTTAAAAGGGCGGAATAAGCACTTATTTAAGAAAATATTTTGAAAATCAATATATTGACCGCCCATCATTGGCGTGATATAATTATTTCGAATTCGAGATAACTAAGTGATTTAAGATACTGCTTTTAAAAATAGAGGGGAAGTAGTTCTTTTGCTGTGTGTCGTTTCGAATTTAGGATGATTGTGACGACGGCTGGTTCCAATCACATCAATCGCTTGTGGGTTAGATACCTAAATCTTATGCCACTTATGGTTCTTTTTTTCACCTGAGGGTGGATTCGGCTGAAAGAACCTATCCTGTCAGAGTGCAACGGCGCGTTGTATCGGATGATAGGGGATGTGAGTAGGCAAGAGATCAAGGACAAGTGATGGCTACAGCTTGGTTATTTGATAAGTGGTTTCTCTGCTTAATAGGGATGATAGCTTGCTACCACCGTTGATCACATTATCTGAGGTTGCCTTTTGAAGAGGCAGAAGATACCTCATCCTGTAACTTGACACTGACCATGAGATTGAGGGATCTCGGTCAGCCTAGTCAAGATACTTCATGGCTAGCACAAGGCTAGCATAACCTCATTATTATTGGTTACTATTCGAATGATGGAAGCGCTGATAAAGTAGTCGCCCTTTAGGGGAAGGCCGACCATGGTTCAGTTGAATATCGTCAGTCAAATAGGAAGTATAGGGGCATACCGAAAACTTTTCTATTTTGACGCGTTCTATCATGATGACAAAAGCGTGTTGACTTAGGGGAGTCAACACGCTTTTTCTTAGTCTTGGTTCTTTAGGAACTGAATATATTTGCCGCCCCAAGTACCTAGCTGTTCTAGGACTAGGCGAAACTCAATACCAATCTCGGTTAATTGGTATTCCACCTTAGGTGGAATCTGAGGATAGGCCTTGCGGAGGATGATACCATCTTCTTCTAACTGACGCAATTGCTTGGTTAGAGTAGCCTGCGTAATCCCGGATAGCTCACGGTGGAGGGCGTTAAAGCGTTTGGGACCTTGCTCGAGGGCATGGAGGATGAGAATAGCCCATTTGCCAGATAATACCTTTTGGGTGACGACAAATGGACAAGTGGGGAGTTTGTCACTGCTGAAGCGTGTCATATCATTTACTTCCTTCGTATATATATTTTTGATACTTAATATATTATATTAAGTTATAATCGAATCGTCAAGTACAAAAGTTTTTCTTGTTGAAAAAAACAAGACTTGTTATAATAGAACCTTAAGTGTGAAAAGAGGAGGAAGTTGTCTTATGCATCAGGAATTAGCATTAAAAGTTGTTGTGGGACTAGTGCGTACAAGTGGTCAACTGCTCCAATTTCTTAAGAGTGATATCACCCATTATGGGCTTAATACGACGGAGTTTGGGGTGCTCGAGTTGCTCTACTCCAAAGGGGAATTTCCGGTCCAGCAGATAGCTAAGAAAATTCTTATTTCTTCTTCGTCAACCACCTATACCATTAACCAGCTTGAAAATAAAGGCTTTGTGGTCCGAAGAGTAGATCCTAAGGACCGCCGAGTGGCCTATATTAGCCTGAGTCCGTCAGGCTATGAGTTAATGAAAGATATCTTCCCCGAGCACGCTGCTCGCCTCGATCAAATTTTCGGCAAATTAAGTGAGACAGAGTTAAAGCGACTTAGTACCCTATTAAAGAAGATTAAATTCGACTAAATTGAATAATCTATCGTGATGATGATTTTTTCAAACAGGGCGCCTGAAACAGGCCCCCTGTTTTTTTGTGTCGTTTAGGTAGGCAAAGGGAGGGATTATCCAATAGAATAAGACAAATTTAACAAAAAGGTAGTCGCATCAGTATAGTTAGGTATTTATAAACGGGCAATAGTACCTTTCGGTGTTGTGTATAGATTATAGTCATAATAATTTATGGTTTCTATTTAGTAGTTTGTAAATATCTATATTAAAAGGGATTCACCGCCCTAAACCAAATAATATAATGCTTACATTTACAAACTAAAGTGATAGTTAAGTCTAAAAATAAGGGTTCAATATAATTGTGCTTATACCCCTAATAAAGATAGCTAAAAATTGAACAAAACTATAATTTGTGCTAATTTTTCTATAGTTTGTGCATATTTTTTAAGGGTAGCCTCTCTTATACTGGAAGTATCAAATAACCAATAGGAGGAATCGAAATGGGAAAGAAACATTCTACCCGCTTCAAATATGCCTTGGCGACCTCTATCGCTCTAGGTATGGCCTTGTCCTATCAGGGACAAGCACAGGCAGTTGAACCTGCCAATTCCACTTCATCCGAAGTGCCAGTTCAGTCTACTGTCCCCGCAGTAGCTAGCAAGGAAGAGACTTCCCCGGTCTTACCACAAGTGCCTGCTGAATCCGTCAGCCCGGAATCAGCAAGCCAAACTCCTCAGACTGAGCCAGCTTCAGAGGCTAGTCAAACAAGTCCAGCTCCTCAAGCACCCTCTGAACAAGAGGAAAATGTGGTGCTTGGAGCAAGCATTACTTATCAATCTACGCCTGGTCAAAATGCCGAGACGGCCAACAAGATGTTGAACGGAACCAAAAAAGGCTTGTCAGATAAGTACTTTACGCCTAAGAGCCAAGCGCGTGTTGAGATTAAGTTAGACCGTCCGCGGACCATTGTGCGCTTGGTAGTGGAACATGCAGGGGCAGGTGGCGAAGATAGCGAGATGAATACGCGTGACTTCGACCTGATTTTCCGCGATATGAAGAGCAGAGGCTGGAAATTAGCTAAGGCCATTCGTGGCAATGAAGAATCTGTGACAGATGTCTTATTAGAACGTCCCTTCGAATCTGATGAGTGGGGCCTTGTTGTTAAGACGGCAACCAATGGTAACAAGCATCCAGGTGTTCGGATCTACAACTGGAAGATGTATGAAAAACCAAATCCTGAGACTCCGGCGCTGGATCCTAGCCAAGTGACCCTCCATGCTTTAGGGGAAGGCTACGTGCAATTGGGCTTGAAAAACTTGCCACAACATAGTACTGTAACCGTCTATGATAATGCCAAAGTACGTAAAATTGTAGCAACTGGTATTGCTGATCAAGGTGGCAATTTATTACTTAAACCGCTCGCCTTAAAAAATGATATCAAGACGCTCTATTATCGCATTCAAACACCAGGCCTAGCGCAAAGCGCAGTAGGTCAAGTGGATGTTCCAAAAGATGCCCACTTGGCAATTAGCCAGATGACCCTTGACGTAGATAAGGCAAAACGCATCTATAGAGTTGGGGAGAAATTAGACTTTAGCAACACGTCACTTCTTGTTCGCTATGTGGGTGATTTTGCAGGTAAGGTCTATGACCTCACTAACCCAGCCGTAACGGTTTCAGGCTTTAATAGCCAAACAGTAGGCCAACAAGACCTAGAAATCAGCTTCTTAGGCCACAAGGTACGCTTACCTTGGAAGGTCTTCGTCTACAAACCAGCGCCAGACAACTCACGCGTAGTTGTCGGCATGGATGTCGTGACCTTACCGAAAGCTGAATATATTCAAGGTGAAGACCTAGATTTAATTGGCGGACGCTTCCGTCTGCTCTATAGCGATGGGCGTGTAGTTCTGCAACCATTCGTTCATCGTCGTGTGGTCTACTCAGGCTATGACAAGAATAAATTAGGGACTCAACGCATCACCATGACCTTCAAAAATGAAGTGCTCAGCCACTTTGATGTGGTGGTTAAACCTAAGGAACAAATCGACTTCACACGTCTTAAAACCTTGGTTGCTGAAGCAGAAGCCGTCATCCAGACGGGTCACTACCAATATGCCACCTTAGGAGCGCGCGTAGCGGTCGATATGGCACTTGCCCGGGCTAAAGAGGCCTTGAATTCACCATTTACTCGTAGCAATGAGGAAGAAGGCGCTCGTTGGAGCCTCTATGGGGAGTTGCGTCGTCTCAACGGGACAGCCAACAAAGACAAGGTCTTAAATGATTTCAAGGCCCTCATCAACCGTGGGGAAAACTTGATGTCTCGCTTCCCAACATCCAGCTTATATCCATCCATTCAAAAAGCAGTGAACGCGGCTAAGGCCTTGTTGCCTTTAGAAGTGATTCCTGCTAGAGAAATAGAATCACTTAGCCGACAAATGAAAGACTTATTTGCTTGGTTTTAAGCCAGGAGGTGGGAGACTTAGGTCTCCCGCCTTTTTCTGTCTAAAGGGGCAAACTAGAGAATTTTTAGGGAAATGAATTTTGGCGAAATGCGAGACATTTTATCTGGTCCTGTTTGATATAGGGGCATCCTTTGTGTCTTATATAACTTTCTTGTTTGGCCACGATTTTGACTCGAGTTGTGGTTAACCACAACTCGGTGTAAAAAATTGCTGCAATAAGGTGATTTCCCCCTGGTTTGGACGACAGGCTCTTTGTTAGTAGCTTTGGCGCGCTTTAAGATAAGCCTATAGTTTGTCGCAAAAGGTCTATATTTTGTACAGTCAGGGTCATGCTATAATAAGGGTGAGGTGATGACGATGAAAGTAACATTTCCAGTAGATTTTTGGTGGGGTGGGGCAACTTCTGGCCCACAAAATGAAGGGCGATTCCATAAGCCCCATGTCAATGTATTTGATTATCATTATGATACTAAGCCGGAAGATTTCTTCCGTTATGTAGGGCCAGATGTGGCATCCGATTTCTACCATTTATATGAGTCTGATATCGCCCTATTCAAGGACTTAGGTTTTAATAGTTTGCGGACCTCCATTCAATGGACCCGCTTGATTGATGATTTAGAGGAAGGAAGCTTGAATCCAGAAGGGCTAGCTTACTACAACCGGGTCATTGATGCCCTCTTGTCTGCCGGCATTCGGCCGATTATCAATCTTCACCACTTTGATTTACCAATCGAACTTTATGAGCGTTACGGTGGTTGGGAGTCCAAACATGTCGTAGAGCTTTTTGTGAAATTTGCGCGCCGGGCCTTTGAATGTTTCGGCGATCGTGTGACCGACTGGATGACCTTCAATGAGCCTATGGTAGTCGTAGAAGGCCAGTATCTCTATGGTTTCCACTATCCTATGTTGGTAGACGGCAAGAAGGCTGTGCAAGTAGCCTATAACCTACAACTAGCCTCTGCTAAGGCCATTCAAGCCTACCGCCAAATCAATCAAAATCCGCAAGGTCGGGTCACCATTGCCCTTAACCTGACGCCGGCTTATCCAGCTAGCCAATCTGAAGAAGATTTGGCGGCGGCGCATTTTGCCAACTTATTTGTTAATCGCCTCTTCTTAGATGCTTCAGTTAAGGGGCATTTTCCAGAGGAATTAGTGACCATTCTGGCTAAAGACGGCGTCTTGTGGGAATCGACGCCAGAAGAGCTAGCCATTATCCGCGACAATCGCGTGGATTATATCGGGGTTAACTACTACCACCCTCATCGGGTTAAGGCTCCCGAAATCTCGCCTAACAGCTTAACCGTTGATTGGATGCCACAACGCTACTTTAATGACTATCAAATGCCAGGCCGTCGTATGAACGTGGACAAGGGCTGGGAAATCTATCCTCAAGCCCTCTATGATATTGCCAAGAACCTTCAAGATAATTATGATAATATTCCTTGGTTTGTCTCTGAGAATGGGATTGGCGTTTCGCGTGAGGAGCGCTATCTCGATCAGACCGGCATTATCCAAGATCAGTATCGGATTCAGTTCTTCAGCGAACATCTCTACTGGCTTAACCGGGCCATGCAAGAAGGGGCTAACTGCTTTGGCTACCATGTCTGGACACCAGTCGATGGTTGGTCCTGGCTCAATGCCTACAAGAACCGCTATGGCTTAATCTCTAACGATATTCATACCCAGACCCGGACCGTCAAGAAATCCGGCTGGTGGTTCAAAGATTTGACTGCTAATCATGGTTTTGAATGGGAGGAAATGACATGAGCGAGCAACTACTGGTTTGCGATGTCGGGGGGACGAGCGTTAAGTATGGGATTTTTGATGGGCAGGTACTGAGCCATCAAGGGAAGTTCCCGACGCCAGCGACTTGGGAGGCATTCCAGTCCCAGCTTGCCAAACTCCGCCAAGAATTGGACTTGCCGATCAAAGGGATTGGCTTTTCCGTGCCAGGGACCGTTTTGCCAGATAAAGGCATTATCGAAGGTATTAGTGCCGTCCCTTATATCCATCATCGGCCTTTTGTTCAAGAGATGACCCAAGCCTTCCAAGTGCCCGTTACCATTGAAAATGACGCTAACTGTGCGGCAGTAGCTGAAGTTCATTCAGGAGCTGCTCAGGGAGCCCAAGCCGCCGCCCTCCTAGTCTTAGGATCTGGCATTGGGGGCGCCCTGGTCTTAAATGGCCAGCTCTACCGGGGCCCAGGGGGCTTTGCCGGTGAGTTTGGTTATGGCATGGTCGACTTTAGTCGCCGGGTCAGCCCAACCATGAGCCCGGTCAATGTGGCACGGCGTTATAATGGGTCCAGCGACTTCAAGGCCCTTTTGGAACTGGCCACGCAAGGCTATCCAGAAGCTAAGGAAGCCGTCGATCAAATGGTAGATGACTTGGCTCTCTTGATTCATAATCTCTACGTCTTCATGGATTTGCCACTTATTTTGATTGGCGGCGCCCTGTCGGGTAATCAGGACTTCAGTCGGCTACTGGAAGAGCGGGTCAAGACCTTCTTAGATGCGTCTGAAGTCCCCCATCATCCTCAGGTGCGTTCTTGTGCCCATCAAGCAGAAGCTAATTTGATTGGGGCAGGGGTAACCTGGTTGGAAGCAGCTGAACTTAGTTGATTGGGGCAGGGGTAACCTGGTTGGAAGCAGCTGAACTTAGTGAGTAGTCTGGCTTCCAAGGAATCAAACTCAATTAGCTTATATTTAAGGCATGACTTCAGTCATGCCTTTTTGCTTTGATCTGACACGACCATAAAGTCTAGTAAAATATCTACTTAATTTAAGAGCGAGAGAGGGGCTTAAAAAGTACAAGTTAGTTGCTAGAGTCTCGGGCGAAATAACTATTTGTCTATACGGGTTTAGTGCACAATGTATGATTTAATACCTATAATTTTTAATAAATTACCTATGATTTGAGGATAGGAAGTCAGGGGCAATTGTCGTATAATACAAACTGTAAACGTTAACAGAAAAGAGGAGTGACAATGGAAGCAGCGCAAAAAGCTAAAAGCTCCAAAAAGCGACGCAAATGGAAACAAAATATACCCTTGCTCATTATGACTTTACCGGGGCTGATTTGGCTTATTTTTTTCTACTATATTCCAGTATTAGGGAACGTGGTGGCCTTTAAGCAATTTCGGTTCTCCAAGGGAGGATTTGTTCAGTCCATCCTCGACAGTAAATGGGTAGGGTTCGCCAACTTTAACTACCTATTTTCAAGTTCTAAGGCCTATCTCATTACCCGGAACACTGTCTTATACAACCTAGCCTTTATTATTATTGGTCTTATCTTCGCCGTTATGTTCGCGATTATTCTTAGCCAATTACGTAGTAAGCTTTTGGTTAAGACCATTCAAACTTCCATGCTCTTACCTTATTTCTTGTCATGGGTTATCATCAGTATCTTTGTCTTAACCTTCCTATCTACTGACCGCGGTCTTTTGAACCAAATGTTAGGGGATATGGGCATGAAGGCTGACACTAACTGGTATACAACACCTGATATGTGGCCACCATTCCTTGTCTTCATGGGGATTTGGAAAGGGATTGGTTATTCCTCCATTATCTACTTCGCGACCATCGTGGGGATTGACCGGACCTACTATGAAGCCGCTCAAATGGATGGCGCTAGCAAGTGGGATCAAATCCGTCACGTCGTGATTCCACATTTGGTGCCTATGATGATTATTCTGGTTATCTTGGGGATTGGGAACATCTTCCGGGCCGACTTCGGTCTCTTCTACCAAGTACCACTTCAATCTGGCCCACTTAAAAATGTCACGTCCGTCTTAGATACCTACATCTATGATGGTTTGAAAAACGCAGGGAACCTGGGGATGACCACCGCAGCCGGGCTTTATCAGTCCTTCGTTGGTTTCATCTTGTTGCTGTCAGCTAACTTGATTGTGCGCAAGATTGATCCAGATTCTGCTTTATTCTAGGAGGTGCCACCATGACTCAGACCAAGAAAAAACTGGGTAAGGTATCGGTGGATACCTTCGGCCCCAAAGCTAACTTCTTCTTCAGTCTTCTGATGACCTTGGTTGGTTTGACGGGTGTCTTTCCCTTCATCTTTGTTATCATCTTATCGCTGACCGATGAAAACTCCATTGTGCGGAACGGCTATCGCTTGATTCCGGATGCCTGGTCTACAGCAGGTTACGAGTATCTCTTTACGCAAAGTTCTACCATCGTCAATGCCTTTATGGTGACAGTCTTCGTGACCGTGGTTGGGACCTTGATTAACGTAACAGTTACTTCGACTTATGCCTATGCCTTATCACGACCTTACTTCATCTTCCGCCGCTTCTTCCTCTTCATCATTTTGGTGACCATGTTGGTAGGGGCTGGGATGGTGCCAAGCTATATCGTGATGACTTCCTTACTCAAGCTAAGAAACTCCATCTGGGCCTTGATTTTGCCAATGGCCTTGAGCCCATTCAACGTCATCATCATGCGGACCTTCTTCCGCAAGTCCATTCCTGAATCCATCATTGAATCCGCTCGGATTGACGGGGCAGGCGAATTTCGAATTTTCCGCCAAATCGTCCTACCACTGGCCATTCCAGGGATTGCAACTATTTCTCTCTTTGCGGCTATTGGTTTCTGGAACGACTGGTTTAGCGCTTTGCTTTACTTAGATGATCAAAACCTCTTCCCACTGCAATATGTCTTGATGCAAATCCAAGCCAATATTGACTATATCGTTAAAAATGCTGCCCAAGGTGCTTCGGCCGTATCGGGCGTCTCTATTCCGCGGGAAGCAACGCGTATGGCCATGGTGGTTATCTCAACCTTGCCAATCGCCTTAAGCTATCCTTTCTTCCAGAAATACTTTATTTCTGGTCTAACCATCGGTGGCGTCAAGGAATAGACGTGACCACTTCATTCTTACAGGTAATAACAATATAAAAATTTTAGGAGGAATCCACAATGAAAATGAAACGTCTTGTACGTAATATGGCTATGTCTGCTTTAGCAGCAGTATCGGTAGCTTCTGTCTTCACTCCAGCTGTTAAAGCTGAAGAGCCAACTACTATCACCATGTACCAAATCGGGACACCACCTGATAACTTGGATCAACTTTTGGCTAAAGTTAACGAAGCTTTCGTTCGTGACTTAAACCTTAAACTTGAAATCCGCTACCTAGGTTGGGGTGAGTACGATGACAAGATGAACGTAATGACCAACTCAGGTGAAAAATACGACATCGCACGTGCCTCTGGCTACATCCAAAATGCTTCAAAAGGCGCTTATGCTGACTTGACTGACCTAATCAAAGAACACGCTCAAGACTCCTTCAAGTACTTAGATGAAGCTTACATCAAAGGGAACACAGTTGACGGCAAGATGTATGCTTTCCCAGTAAACGGGAACGTTTATGCGCAAGAGTTCTACACCTTCAACCCAACCTTCTTGAAGAAATATGACCTCAAATTAGACGGCATCAAAGAACTCAAAGATGTAGAGCCTCTCTTACAAACTATCAAAGACAAAGAACCTAGTGTAGCGCCTTTAGCTGCAGGTCGTGGCTGGCGTGTAGGGCATGACTTTGACTATGTCATTGGCGATGCCGTGCCACTCGGGGTTTACCTCAAAGGCGATACTGCCAAGATCGTGAACCCTTATGAAGAAACAGATGCCTTCATTCCAGAAATCAAGGTAATGCACGAATTCTACAAGAAAGGCTTCGTACCTAAAGACGCTGCCACTTCTGACCAAGGTTACCCATTAGATGCTGATACTTGGTTCATGCGTCGAGAAACAGTAGGGCCACGTGACTACGGTAACTACTTACTCCGTGCTGTTTCTGGTAAAGCCTTAGAAATCGTGCCTCACGGCGACACCATTATCAAGACTAACGCTCAAGCACGTATGTCAAACTTCGTTATCGCTCAAAACTCTGATCACGTTGAAGAGTCAGTTAAATTGCTTAACTACATCAACTCTAAACCAGAAATCATGAACACCTTGGTGTACGGTCTAGAAGGCGAGAACTGGGAAAAAGTTGGCGAAGACAAGATCAAACTCTTGCCTAAGTACAACGAAGGTGCAACTCACATGTCTGCATGGAACACAGGGAACGCTGCCTTGCTTTACAAAGATGAACGCATCACACCAGAACAATTGGCTGCTTCTGAAAAAGGCTTGAAAGAAGCAACAGAGTCTCCACTCTTAGGTTTCAACTTCAACCAAGAACCTGTAGCGGACGAAATTGCTAACGTCAACAACGTCGTTAACGAATATGTTGCAGGTCTCCACACTGGTACAGTTGACCCTGAAAAAGTCTTACCTGAATTCAACAAAGCTTTGAAAGACGCAGGTATTGATAAGATCAAGGAAGAAATGCAACGTCAATACGACGAATTCTTGAAAAACAAAAACTAATGCCTAATGAATAAGGCGAGGCTGGGACTCAGTTCCAGCCTCTTGTTGTTAAAGGAATCTTCGATTCTTGCAACCGGGGCAGCCCGCTTACGTTGGCTTAGTCAGCATGCTCCGTCAGTCCAGGAATTGACGATTGAAAGAAAGGAAGAAAAGAGATGTCAGCTCCTTACCAAACCATTGATACCCGTTGGGGAACGCGGAATAGTCACCGCTTAGGTCAGGGCAACACCCTGCCTTATACTGGGGTACCCTTTGGCATGAATCATTTTGTTTTGGAGACCCGGCCTGGGGAATCACGATTTTTCCATCCGGAAGATGGGACTGCCTTTGGGATTCGTTTGACCCACCAACCCAGTCCCTGGATGGGCGACTTTGCCTGGGTGACTTGGCAGGTGGCCTGCCTAACGGATAAGGAGTGGGGTCAACTTAAGGAGCCACTGTCGGCTGAGGCCAGTCGAGAATTGGCTAGCTCGGGCTATCGCGGAGATTTGGCTCAATTTCGGCCAGGCTTTCTGTCCTACCAACGTTTACGCGACGGCTTGCAAGTGGCTTGTTGTCCAACGCAGGATGGGGCCAGCCTTAAGGTGACGCCTGACCGACGCTATCCTAAGGGACATTGGGTCATGAGCTTGGTTTTGGACCAAAGTGGTTGGTATGAGCTAGAGGGTCATCAGCTGACTTTCTACACCAATCAGCTAGCAGGGTCTAAGTACGGTCAATATGGTCAATATAGCCGGATGCTAGCGCCGGAGGGTGTCACCTTCAAGCTTTGCCAGGTGGTGGATTTGGGAGAGGGTCTCCACCAACTTTGGCTAGAGTTGGATGGCATTGAAGCTGTTCTAAGCCAGTTCTTGCACTTGGAATGGGTGACCTCTTATATTAGCCCAGCCCAGCTGGAGCTTAATTATCGGCAATCTGACTTCTTCGGCCAGACCTGGGACCAGCAGTGCGCTCAGACGGAGGCAGCGTGGGAGGACTATCTTAGTCGTTTAACAGTTAGCCATCGAGAAAGAAAGCTAGTCGATCGTTTTTACCATTGCCTCTATCGGACGTCCACCTTTCCTCAGGCGGCCTATGAGTGGTCGGAGACCGGGGAGCCTATCCACCAATCGCCTTATACGGGTAAGTTGGAGCCTGGCTACTTCTTCATCAACAATGGCTACTGGGACACCTTCCGGACTAACTACCCACTCTATGCCTTAATTGTGCCTGAAATGGTGCCACTCTTCCTAGAAGGTATTCTAGCTGTCGCCCGAGAAGATGGTTTCTTGCCTAAATGGTTGTCTCCTGATGAACGGGGGCTCATGCCAGGCACCTTGGTGGATGCGGTCATTGCGGATGCCATCGTTAAGAGGTTAGTGCCTGAAGAATTAGCCCAGGAGCTTTATCAGGCCATGCTTTATACGGCGGAGACAGAGAGTGGCCACCCCTTAGAAGGTCGCCAGGGAGCTAGCGATTATCGTCGATTGGGCTATTTGCCAGCAAGCTATGGCGAGTCGGTTAATAAAAGTTTGGACTACGCCTATAGTGACTTCTGTATTAGTCAGGTAGCTCAGGCTTTAGGTGATTCCGAGCGAGCCAAGTATTACCGCCAACAATCACTCAACTACCGCCAGCTTTTCGATGACGAAACCGGGCTGATGCGGGCCAAGGATCAAGCTGGCCGATTCTTAGGCGACTTTGTCAGCCAAGCCTGGGGTGGCCCTTATACCGAGGGCTCTGCTTGGCAGCAGTCTTTCGCAGTCTATCATAATTTAGCTGATTTAGTGGCCTTACATGGCGGGGATGCTGCCTTCTACGAGCAGCTGCAGGCCTTAGTTAATCAACCAGCCAGCTACCGGGTGGATGGCTATGGCTATGAAATTCATGAAATGTTAGAAATGGCCCGTCGTGACTGGGGCCAGCTGGCCCTGTCCAATCAGCCCAGCTTCCATTTGCCTTACTTGCCAATCTATGCTGGCTACCCACATATGGCCCATCAATTGCTTAAATCGCTCATGCTAGAAGCCTTTAAGTTGGAAAAAGAAGGTTATATTGGCGACGAGGACAACGGCTCCTTATCAGCCTGGTTTGTTTTGAGTTCTCTTGGAATTTATGCCGTGACACCAGGGACTAATCAATATGTCTTAGGGATCAGCATTTGGGACCAGGCCAGTCTCAACTTAAGTGAAGGACGGGGCTTCCAATGGACTACCCTGAATCCTAGCCAGGTACTCAATGTGGTTTTGAGCCGCCAATTAAATGGCCAAGATTATGCTGCTCACTTCCTGACTTATGAGGATATCATGGCGGGTGGCCAATTAGAGCAAGAACTGGGTTTCTTGCCGTCTCATAAGCCATTGGAAGCATCTTTAAGACCGTTTTCTCTAGCACTAAATGGCCAAAGGGAGTATAATAGTCTTGATTGTAAGATAGAGGAGGAAGCGCATGGAAACTAAACTTGTTGAGATGATGATGCGAGTCTACTATTGGATGAAGGGGGCGGCCTTTTTCTGGTTAGGTTGGTTGGCTGGCTTGGGCATTTTTGGCACCATGGCTAGTCTGACGGCCTTAACTGAAGCCCACCAAAGCGCTAAGTGGCGGGCAGACCTGCTGACTTTCTCTGGCTTTTGGGATAGCTATAAGGCCAATCGTCGTGATAGTTGGGGACTCAATCTCTTCTATACCCTCTTGTCTGTTTTCCTGTGCTGGTTGATTTTTATTACGTCTCAAATGCGGGGTCTGATCTTCTTGGTGGCCCTTGTCATCCAAGTGACCGTTTTAGTCTTAGTGAACCTAGCTTTAGTGGCAGAGAGTCAAATGCGGGTAGTCTACCAGGGGGAAGCTAGCCAATTCATTAAGTTTAGCTTCTTCCAACTTTTGGTGACGCCACGTCCCAATCTTCTAACCTTGGTTTATAGTTTGGTTATTGTCTGGGTAGTGATGACCTTCCCAGCCTTAGCCTTTATCTTCGCAGTCCCTCTCTGGGTGACTAGCTTGTCGTCCTTCTATTTGAGAGAATGGCGCCGGCAAGGAGTGATTCCGCATGAGCCAGAAGAAGAATCCCAATCGCTTTAGTCGCCTCTTACGCTACTATGCGACCCTGATTTTGGTCTTAGTTTTTCTTCTGCCTCTAGTAGCGGTCTACTTGCTCTATCAACATAACGTCAATAATGCCCTGGCGGAGCTTAATCTCATGCACTACCATATTCAGACAGAACTTGGTCAGGCCGACCAAGATACTCAGAAAATCGCGCAAAAACTGACCGAGTCAACAAAGCAGATTGAAGCCTTGCGCCATTATGCCAATTATAGCTACCAGGAGTCGCTAGAGAGTTTTCTGATGAATCGTCAATACAATCTCTACTTGCCGGATAAGCTCTATCGACTTCATCGGGAGTTTCAAGATATTACCTCGATTCTTATCCATGTTGATAATGCCAAAGAACTGATTGTCTCTACCGCCGACAACACACGAGGCCGTAAGATGATGCCGTCTGATATAAGTAAAGAAGAGGGTCAAGAGATTGGCTTTGACCGGCCCTTATTCGACTTGCGTTCTGGCCATAGTTTGGGGCAGGTACAAGTCAACTATCATGCCGATCGTTTCTTCCAAGGGGTGGCTGAGTCGCCACTCTTAACAAAGGCTCAAACGGTCGTCGTCGATGCCAAGCTAAAACGCATGCTCCTAGAACGTGGCAAGCTGAGTCAAGACAAGCTACAAGCAGTCATCAAAGGAGAAAACGTGCCTTCTGGCTACCTGATCAGCCGCATGGAGACGGGCGAAGATTTACTAATCATCAGCCTTCTGCCTAAGTCGATCATCTGGCAACGGGTTACGGGTCCAGTATTAGTGATTACCTTGATTACCATACTTGTGGCAGTCATCCTCTTGGCCTTGCTTTATCGTTTCTTCGGGGCCTATTCCAATCAGGTTCATGATATGGTCACGACCCTCAAGCGAATTGGAGAAGGGCAATTTTACTATCGTATTCGGGAAACGGATAAGCAGGATGAACTACGGGAAATTACCCATTCCATTAATACCATGTTAGATCAGTATCAGGTTAACATACAGGAACTCTATTCCATGGAAGCCCGCGAGCACGAAGCCATTCTCAAGGCTTTGCAGTCGCAAATCAATCCGCATTTTATGTATAATACCTTGGAATTTATTCGCATGAGTGCCCTAACGGAGGGGGCGGATGAGTTAGCCGATATCGTCTATGACTTCGCTGCCCTACTCAGGAATAATATTAGCGATGAGAAGGAGACGACCTTGGAACGTGAGCTTTCCTTCTGTCGTAAATACATCCACCTCTACCAGGTACGTTATCCTAACAAACTGCAGGTAGAGATTGAAGTGGCGCCAGAATGTCAAGCCTTTGTCCTACCTAAGTTTACCCTGCAACCCTTAATCGAAAACTATTTTGTGCATGGCGTAGATTTTGCCAGAAGCGATAACCGCTTAGCCATCAAAGTCTGGCTAGAAGACCTGGTCGACCAAGCTAGCCTGACTAGCAGGCTCTGGATTGAAGTGTCTGATAATGGGAGAGGTATGTCCCCGGAAACCCTCAGCGCCTTAAATCAAGGATTAAGAGAGGGAGCTCGACCCATTGAACCGAATAGCCGGCAGTCAATTGGAATCTTTAATGTGGCTGAGCGACTCCATCATTATTTTGGTGGCGAGGCTACTTTATCTTATCAAGTCAATGAAGAAGGAGGTGTCCGTGTATGGCTCAAGTGTCCTTTCAACCCGCCCCACTCAGGGTCATGATTGTGGACGATGAGTACATGATTGTCAAAGGCTTAGAACGCCTGATCCGCTGGCAAGAACTAGGCCTGCAACTTGCAGGGACAGCTGGTAATGGCCAGGAAGCCTTGGACTTAATGAGTCACCAAGCTGTGGATATTGTCATCACCGATGTCAATATGCCTAACGTGACGGGGATTGATTTTATTAGTCAAGCTAAGGAACTAGGCCAGGACTTTGCCTTCATTTTTGTGTCAGGCTATCAGGAATTTGAATATGTCAAGCGAGGTATGGAGTTGGGTGCCAAGAATTACCTGCTCAAGCCAATCGACAAGGTGGAACTACATCGGGTGCTTAGCCAAGTGGCCCAAGAAATTCGGGATAAGCGAGCCCTAGCTCAGGTTATTTCGGACCATGAGCAAGCTCAACTGACTAGTTGGCTAGAGACAGGCCAAGGGAGCTTACCTCTTCGTTACCAGGATGTCGCTGCCCCCAACTGGCAGTGGGTTTTGGCACAAAAGACTTGCCAGCCCCAATTGTTGGCTGCGGGCGGTTGGTCTATTATGGTGCTAGGTGACTGGCTACTAGGGATTATGCCTCAGTCGGATTCTTGCCAAGAGTCTCAAGATAGTAGCATGCAAATACAGACTAAGCTTAGCCTAACCGACATTCATCATAAACTCCAAAGCTTCCTTCAGGCTGAAAGTCGACGGCTTTTCTATGAATGGGAGTGGGATGAAGAGCGAGCTAGGCAAATCTTTTGGCAGGATGAGAGCGAAAGTACTCAAAGTGATCCGGCAACTGCCAAGTTAGTCGATCAATTAGTGGGCCATCTCTATGAAGCCATCGACAAGCAGAATAGTATTAAACTGGATGCAGACTTAGATAGTTTCTTGGCCTTTTGCCAGGAACGGGAATTGGCGCCGCAGGAAGTGGTGCAATTAACGGCCTTGATTCGGCATTATTTTGATATTAAATCTAACCAGCATACCCCAACCAGTCTCCTAGATGAAGGGGCCAATCAGCCTCTGACTTTTGCCTTGCTAAGCCAGCATCTCAAGGAGAATTTGGATTTAGGTGGGCATGAGAAACGCCACCACCTCTATCCGCCAATAGTCAATGAAGTCTTGGCGGCTATCTATGAGCGCTATAACGAGAATATCTCCATGAAGAGTTTGGCGGATGATCTCCATGTCAATGTCATGTACTTGGGCCAACTCTTCAAGCGCGAGGTCGGTATGACCTTGTCCCGTTATATCAATCAATATCGTCTAGCCATCGCCAAGGATTTACTGATTGCGTCTAAGCTGTCAGTGGCCCAGATTGCGGTCAAGGTTGGCTATCAGAATCAAGCCTATTTTTATCGGGTCTTTAAACAATCTGAGGGTGTCAGTCCCAAAGAGTATCGCCAACACTATCATGATCACCTTAAGGCTCAGGAGGATAAGCAAACGACACGGTAAGGGTTAGCCTTGCCGTGTTTTTATTTAGGACAGGGCCAGAGTCCTATGGGCTAACTGGGGCTCTTTTTAGCGAAAATACATTGTATTTTGACCCAATCAAGAGTAAAATAGTACTGATACAAAAGAATGCAAATCTATAGAAAAGGTGGCAGTATGATTTTGAATAAAGATATAGCCGGCTATGTAATAGACATCGTTGAAAGATTAAATCGGGGGCAGAAACAATTTTTCTGGGCCATCAGTGACTTAATAAGTTTTATTGTAGCCATTGTGGTATCCTATGTCCTCTTCTATACCTTGATTAACCCTAATCCCTTTGACTACATTGTGTATGTGGGGTTAACTTTTGCAATTTACCAAGTCTTAACCCATCTTATGGGCTTGGCAGCAAGTATGAGCCGCTACAATTCCCTAGATGAATTTATGAAGCTCTTTTCCACCATCGCCATTTCCAGTGTGGTGGGCTATGGCATTAGCTATGTCTTCTTGCCTCAGTTTTCAGTTCGTTTCTTGGTTCTCTTCATTCTCTTGAGTACCTTCTTGGTCTTTGCACCACGTTTGATTTGGCAGCTCTTATACTCCCAACGTGATCGCGGCCAGGAGGTGGCGACCAGTCGCCGGATTTTCCTAATCGGGGCTGGGGACGGGGGCGCGGCCTTCATGAACAGCTATCAACCCCAAACCAGTGATTTGGACATCGTGGGGATTTTGGATAACGACCTCAATAAGAAGGGACAACAGCTAAGTGGCGTGCCGGTCTTAGGTCGTTATGATGATTTAGCAAGCCTAGCCAAAGAATATGATATTGATGAAGTCATTGTGGCCATTCCCTCTCTGGAACCACGTGAATATGAACGTATCCTCGAAATGTGTAACAAGGCAGGCTTGACCGTCTATAAAATGCCTAAGGTTGAAGATGTTATTCAAGGGGCTGGCCCACAACGCAATGGGATTAAGAAAATTGACATTGTAGACCTCTTGGGTCGTAAGGAAATCCGCCTGGATGAGTCATGCCTGGACCAAGAGTTAAGCCATAAAACCATCTTAGTGACCGGGGCAGGTGGCTCAATCGGGAGCGAAATCTGTCGTCAAGTCAGTCGCTTCAAGCCTAAACGGGTCATTCTCTTAGGTCATGGCGAAAACTCCATTTATCTGATTTACCATGAATTAATTAAGAGTCATCCAGAAATTGAATATGTGCCCGTTATTGCAGATATTCAAGATTACCCACGCTTATTACAAGTCTTCCAGGATTATCAACCAGCTATCGTCTATCATGCAGCAGCTCATAAGCATGTGCCGATGATGGAGCGCAACCCTAAGGAAGCCCTCAAAAATAATATCCACGGGACCTATAATGTGGCCAAGGCAGTCGACCAAGCTGGTGTGCCTAAGATGGTCATGATTTCGACAGATAAGGCGGTCAACCCACCTAACGTGATGGGGGCAACTAAACGTGTAGCCGAACTGATTGTGACTGGCTTCAATAAGACCAGTCAATCCACCTATTGTGCCGTTCGTTTCGGTAATGTCTTAGGTAGCCGTGGCAGTGTCATTCCAGTCTTTGAACGACAAATTGCTGCAGGTGGACCTTTGACGGTGACCGACTTCCGCATGACCCGTTACTTTATGACCATTCCGGAAGCTAGCCGCTTAGTCATTCATGCTGGGGCATATGCCCGTGACGGTGAAGTCTTCATCTTAGATATGGGTGAACCTGTTAAGATTTATGACTTGGCTAAGAAAATGGTCCTGCTTAGTGGTCATACTGAAAAAGAAATCCCAATTGTTGAAGTAGGCATTCGTCCGGGTGAGAAACTCTATGAAGAGCTCTTGGTGGCATCAGAATTTGTAGATAACCAAGTACATGATCAAATCTTCGTTGGTAAGGTAAATACCATGCCACTGGCGACCATTGAAGCTAAAATGGCAGAATTCGATAACTTAGAAGGCGATGTCCTCAAAGAAGCCATCATTGGCTTCGCTAATCAAACTACTCAAGCTGACTAGGAGGCACCCATGATGAAATCAAAACTCCAGCATTTGCTTTTAATCCTCATCTTGGGCCTAGTTGCCAGTCTCTGGCAAGGGCCTCAGGTTCAGGCGACGCCTGAATCGGGGCCAATGTCTTTCCTCTTTCTGGGGATTGACACGGGGGAGCTGGGCCGGACAGAACAAGGTCGTTCTGATACCATCATGGTGATGACCCTCAACCCTGGCCACAAAACCCTACGCCTCGTTAGTCTACCGCGAGACACTTATGTCAATATTGAGGGCTACGAGGGCATGGATAAGCTCAACCACGCCTATGCCTATGGTGGGGCAGAGCTCTCTAAACTAACCGTGGAACACTTACTAGACCTTCCTATCCAACACTATCTAGCATTGAATATGAAGGGGCTAGAAGATTTGGTGGATTTAGTGGGTGGCGTAGAAGTGGTGCCGCCTGAGACATTTACCATTGATGGCTATGAATTTTACCAAGACACGCCGGTTTATTTAGATGGCCGGACAGCCCTTTACTATGTGCGAGATCGCTTCTCTTCAAGCGGTGACTATGCCCGCCAAGCCCGTCAACGACAAGTGCTAGAAGCCCTGATGCATAAGGCACAAGATGCCTCTTTTAAGTTAGATCCTTTGAAAGTGGCCTCTCTTATGACATCTGTCTCGACTGACTTGTCCTTGGATCAACTCATGGGGCTTTTCAATCAATATCGCCAAGCGGGCCTACAACTTGAACTAGGTCAATTGCAAGGGCAGGGACAAACCATTAATGGCATTTATTACGATATCCCTGACCAAGCCTCTCTAGCTGAATTACGCAAGACCTTACTGTCTGACTTGAAAGAATAGGAGACATCTCATGAAGAAAATTAGAAAAGCTGTTATTCCGGCGGCCGGCTATGGAACGGGCTTCTTGCCAGCCACTAAAGCCTTCGCTAAGGAAATGCTCCCGATTGTAGACAAGCCTATTGTCCAGTTTATTGTGGAAGAGGCCATTGCGTCTGGAATCGAGGAAATCTTGATTATTACGGGTAAAACCAAACGGCCTATTGAGGACCACTTTGACTCCAATATCGAGTTGGAAGACAACCTCCGCTCAAAAGGTAAGGCAGACTTGCTTAAACTAGTGGAGGGGACCACCCAGGCTAATCTCTTCTTTGTTCGCCAGTCTTATCCAAAGGGCTTAGGAGATGCGATTTTAGCGGCTAAGGCCTTTGTGGCAGATGAGCCTTTTGTGGTCATGTTAGGTGACAACATTATGACGGGGCAGCAACCTGTCACTCGTCAGCTCATGGATCTCTATCAAGAAACTCAAACGGCCAATGTCGCTATTATGGAAGTTTCTGATGAAGAAGCTGAGCAAATGGGGATTGTTGAATTGGGCAAAGTAGTCGACAATCAAGTGGGCCTACCGGTTCATCACATTAACAATATGGTGGAAAAGCCAAAGGCCAGTGAGCTCAAGAGTCACATGGCCATTGCCGGACGGTATGTCTTGCCACCTGAAATTTTCGAACTCTTGGAAGACTTACCTGTGGGTAAGGAAGATGAAGTTCAGCTGACGGATGCCCTTAACAAACTCAATCAAACCCAACGTGTGTTGGCTGTTCAGTGTCAAGGTAACCGCCATGATGTCGGCAACAAAATGGGCTACATGCGCTATATGGTGGAGTATGGCTTGAGTCACCCTGAAACCGCTGCGGGGCTAAAGGAATATATCAAAAATATAGCAACAACATTGCTCTAAAATAATGGATAATATGGAGGCTAAGACCTAGGTCTTAGCCTTTTGCTTTGTTTGGTCCTTAAGTCTAGGTATGAGAGTAGCGAGAGGTAGTAAAAGTTTGCTCAGCATTTGCTAGTAGTTTCTTCTATCATTTAAATAAAAGTGATGGTTAGCTTCTGAAATTTATTTTGAGAAGTATAGAATTTTTGGGTGACAGGTGCTATAATAAAGTGATGCAATAAATAGGAATTTATCAAATTCTATAAGGAGGACGCCCCACAGTGACCACGAAAGATCGTGATTTGAAAAAATTCTTAATTTGTATGGTTGACTTGATGGGTGTCATCTTGGTCGGCCTACTCTTAACCACCAGCCGCTCACCACGACTCCACATGGATATGGACGATGTCAATACCTTGTTACTAATTCATATAGCAGCCTTCTATGTGTCCAATCAATTTAACTCTTTGTTTGACCGCGGCTACTTGGAACAACTCAAGTCAGTTATTATTTATTCTATCTATTTCCTTGTCGGCATTACCATGATGGTCTTTATGTCTAAGAACCACTTCTATATTGCTCGGACGGCGTCCTTGGTTTTTGTGACGCTAAATGGGCTTTTGGTTTATGCTGTTCATTCCTCGATTAAATACTATTACCAGCACCTCTATCCAACCCTCAAATATTCGCGCAAGGTACTCTTGGTGACGACATCGGATCGCCTAGAACGTATTGCGGCTCGCTTTGAAGCCAGTAGAGCTTGGGGTGGGCAGATTTGTGCCATTGCGCTCTTAGATAAACCAGAGGAATTGGTCTTGCCTAAGATTTTCCAAGATAAGCTCATCCTTTCTGTAGATGAGCTCGAACCCTATGCGACTCAGAATGTGGTCGATGAAGTTTTCCTCAATTTGTCTCGTGATTTTGATGAGCAAATTGCGGATTACCTCTTGCTCTTTCAGTCCATGGGGATTGTGGTCAGTCTCAATATCTCAGCCTTTGAGATTCCCCTTAATTCGGACCGCCGAGTTCGTAAGCTAGGCAAGTACAGTGTCTTGACCTTCTCCACTAAATTCTATGACTACAAATGGATGACCATTAAGCGGGCCATTGATATCTTGGGTGCCTTAGTGGGCTTAGTCATTACCTTCTTAGTTGGCCTAATCTTAGTGCCTTTGATTAAGTTAGAATCTAAGGGTCCTGCTATCTTCGCCCAAAATCGTGTGGGCCGTAATGGACGGGTCTTTAAGTTCTATAAATTCCGCTCCATGTATGCTGACGCTGAAGAGCGCAAGAAAGAATTGGAACAATACAATCAGATGAAGGGTCTCATGTTCAAGTTAGAAGATGACCCACGTATCACCAAAGTCGGTCGCTTTATTCGCCGGACTAGTCTAGATGAGTTGCCACAGTTCTACAATGTTCTGATTGGTGATATGAGCTTGATTGGCACCCGGCCACCAACCGAGAGTGAGTTCAAGGCTTATTCTGCTGGCCATAAGAAGCGCCTCAAGTTGCGTCCTGGTATAACCGGGCTTTGGCAGGTAAGCGGACGTAGTGATATTACGGACTTTGAAGAAGTGGTCCAGTTAGATGCCGAATACATTGATAACTGGTCCTTGTGGCTAGATTTCAAGATTCTCTTGAAGACCGTTAGAATTGTCCTCCTAGGAAAAGGGGCACGCTAAAATAGTACTAGAAAAAGATCGGCCACGGCTGGTCTTTTTTCTGTCTATGGAAGGTTACTAGCTCAGTAACAGAGACAGTCAAAAGCCAGGCGAAAAGTTCACTGTACAAATATTTCCTTCCTCTAGCTAACTTATGGTATAATAAGTCGAATACAAGAGAAAGGTGAGGAGAAGATGTTGGATTGGTTTCATCAATTCTTAGTGGATAAGCCTTTAGTTCGACTCCTGGATATTGCCATAGTCTGGTACATTATCTATCGTGTCTTACTCTATGCACGTAATACACGGGCAATGAACTTATTAAAAGGGGTAGGCATAATCTTAGCCGCTAAATTTATTGCCTCGGTTGTAGGCCTGCAGACCATCGATTGGTTGCTGCAACAAGTTATTTCTTGGGGTGTGGTGGCCGTGGTCATCCTCTTCCAGCCAGAATTGCGCCGTGCCCTAGAGTCTATCGGGCGAACCGTAAGCTCTCGCTCGCGCAAGGGATTAGAGCAAGATCCGACCGCTCGTTTGATTCAAGACTTAGACAAGAGTATTTGGTACATGTCGCGGCGGAAAATCGGGGCGCTGATTTCGATTGAACGAGAAAATAGCCTGAATGAATACATCCAAACGGGGATTCCCATGGATTCAGCTATTTCCCATCAGCTCTTAGTCAATATCTTCATCCCCAATACGCCACTCCATGATGGGGCCGTTATTATCGCGGGCCATCGCGTGGCAGCTGCTGCCTGCTATCTACCTTTGTCTGGTAGTCAGGCCATTCCTAAGGAATTAGGGACACGCCATCGGGCAGCGATTGGTCTATCAGAAGTAACAGACGCGGTCACCTTGATTGTCTCAGAAGAGACAGGCGGGGTCAGCTTGGCTATGAGAGACCATTTGCACCGGGATGTGGATCCTAAGGAGCTCAAGGAACTCCTAAAACGTTACTTAAGTAGAGACGACCAGGGCGATAACGCTGAGTCTAGTCGTAACCGCCTGGTTAATGATCTCTTGTCATTCTTTAGCAAGCAGAAAGGTGGTGCCGCATGAAGAAGTTTTGGAATAGTCGTTGGTACGACAATAAATGGTTCTTGCGGATTGCTTCTCTAGTTTTTGCGGTCTTCCTCTATGGTATGGTACAGGCAAGTAGCCCCTCAGTGACTAGCCTATCTAATTTGCAACAAGTAGTCAGTGTGGATACAACCGAAACCATCTCCAATGTGCCAGTTAAATTAGGTAAGCACGACGACGACATTTTCGTCAGCCAACTGCAAGAAACCGTGACTGTTACCCTAACGGGTCCTAAGAATATCGTCTCTTCGTTAGCCAGTGATAATTTGGTTGTCCAAACCGAAGATCTAACCGGTATTGAGACAGGGCAACAAACCCTCAAATTAGAGATTCCTGGCTTGCCAGACAGTGTTAAATATCAGATTAACCCTTCGCGGGTAGTCGTTCAGGTCGCCAGACGTAAGACCGTGACTGTACCAGTAGAATACGAAATCGAAGAAGGTACCATTGCCTCTGGTATGGAAGTTGGAAATGTGACGCTCAACCCAAGTCAAGTTGAGTTAACGGGCAACGAGGAAAATATCAATAAGGTGAAACGCGCCTACATCCGCATCAGCAATGCGACGGCTCACAACCGAACATTTACCGGTAAGTTCAAACTCCAGGTAGTGGATGCTGACAACAAACTCTTGGATGTTAATGCCAATGTTAGCGAAGTAGAAGCTCATGTGGAGCTCAACGCCCAACAGCGTAAGACGGTTAACTTAGTGGTGGCCGCTCAAGGCGAATCCAATAGCTATCGTTACCAATACCAACTGGTTGATGCTAGTCAAATTGCCCTTCAAGGATCGGCTTCAGTATTAGAAAACATCCGTAATATTAAGGTCAATGTAGACGTCAGCAACCTGACCTCTAGTGCCACCCTCAAGGGGCAGTTAGAACTGCCAGAGGGTGTCACCGCCAATCTCTCAGGTCCCGTTTCAGTTGCTGTGACGGTCACCCCAATCACAACGGATACCAGTGATACTACCAGTAGCACACCTGCCGCTAGCTCCAGCAGTGCGGTGGAAGAAGCCCCAACAACCCCCAATCAAAACGGCGGCAATGCCAACCCAGGTGTGACAGAAGACAACAACGCCATTCCTGGCGGCCAAGATGTCGAATAAGTATAAGACATCCTTAGATTAGTTGATAAGAAGAAGGAGAACACAAACATAATGGGAAAATACTTTGGAACTGACGGCGTTCGCGGCGTCGCTAATACGGAATTAACACCGGAGTTAGCCTTTAAACTAGGCCGGTGCGGGGGTTACGTTTTAATGCAACATGCACCAGAACAGGCGCATCCACGCGTCTTGGTGGCACGCGACACCCGGATTTCTGGCCAATTACTAGAGCAAGCTTTAGTGGCCGGCCTTTTATCAGTAGGGATTGAGGTTATGCAATTAGGCGTTATCTCGACGCCAGCAGTAGCCTACCTGACCCGTACGCAGAATGCGGCAGCAGGGGTTATGATTTCTGCTTCCCACAACCCAGCTTTGGATAATGGGATTAAATTCTTCGGTTCTGACGGTTTCAAACTTTCTGATCAACAGGAAGAAGAAATCGAAGCCTTAATTGATGCACCAGAAGATACCTTGCCACGACCAAGTACCGATGGTCTTGGGACTATCGATGAGTTCCCAGAAGGGGCCATCAAGTACTTGCAGTTCCTGCAATCGACTATTTCGGGCGATTTGGAAGGTATTCGTGTCTGCATCGATGCAGCTAACGGGGCAACAGCACCTCTAGTTAACCAACTTTTCGCTGATTTGGAGACCGACTTCTACACTATGGGCGACCGTCCTAACGGCATTAACATTAACGATGGCGTAGGTTCTACTCATCCAGAAGGTCTGCAAGCCTTCGTCAAAGAAAAAGGCGCCATGGTTGGTTTGGCCTTCGATGGAGATGGCGACCGCCTGATTGCAGTAGATGAGAATGGCGAATTAGTTGATGGTGACAAGATTATGTTCATCTGTGGCCAACACCTTAAATCTAAAGGTCGCCTAGAGAAAGACACCATCGTATCGACGGTTATGTCCAACATTGGCTTCCACAAGGCCATTGAAGAGCATGGCATGGTCGCACTTAAAGCCCAAGTGGGTGATCGTTACGTAGTAGAAGCCATGCGTGAAGGTGGTTATGTCCTTGGGGGCGAACAATCTGGCCACATCGTCTTCCTTAACTTGAATACAACTGGGGATGGCCTCTTAAGTGCCGTTCAACTCCTAGCTGTAATGAAGGAAACAGGTAAGAGCCTGTCTGAATTAGCGGCTCAAGTGACCATCTTCCCGCAAAAACTAGTTAACATCCGCGTACGCGACAAACACACCGTTATGGATGAACCTGCTGTTAAGGCAGTGATTGAAGCGGTTGAAGCTGAAATGAACGGCGATGGACGTATCTTGGTTCGTCCAAGTGGGACTGAGCCTCTCTTACGGGTTATGGCAGAAGCCTCAACCGACGAGAAGGTTTCTCGCTATGTGGATACCATTGCCGATGTCATTCGTGCTGAACGCGGAATCGAATAAGCCTAGTATTAGGTTGGGACCTCAAGGGGTGCCAACCTTTTTCGTTAATGGCTAGTTCGATTGAAAAATCAGCGGATAAGGGCTATAATGTCCAATGACGATCATGCGATAGAAAAGTGTGGAAGGAGCCGATCATGACGGAATTAAAAAGTAAGAAAGACCGGACCCAGGACTGGCTTCAAACGCATTTGGGGCATCTGAGCCTGCGCTGCCATCACTGCCATCAGGCTTTGAGCCTGGAGGATTATAGTTTGGTTTGTCCTCAGGGACACCGAGTAGATAGCCATAAACAAGGCACCTATTTTTTGAGCAATAAGTCAGTTGATGACCATTATGACCGGAAACTTTTTCAGGCAAGACGGCGGTTTATACAAGAATCTGCTTATTACGCTCCCTTGCAGGACCTGCTAAACCAATTAGTAAGCGACCATCAAGCCAGCCTAGGACAATCAGACTCGCCTTATCGCATCCTAGATGCAGGTTCGGGCGAAGGGAGTCACTTGGCCTGGCTCTTGGCTCAAGATTCGAACCACCGGATTGGACTTGGTGTGGATTTGGCGCGGGCCGGTATTGCCCTGGCTACCGATTTTAATGGGCAACAACTCAATTTAGTAGGGGACTTGGCCCAGCTACCTATTAGCGACCAGACCATCGATGGCCTATTGTCCATCTTATCGCCCTCCAACTATCAGGAATTTGACCGGGTCTTGGCGCCGGGCGGACGGGTCTTCAAGGTTATTCCAAATGGCGGATATTTGGCAGAAATCCGCCGGGCCTTAGGGCAAGAGGCGGTTAAACAAACTTACGACAACCAGGCAACCCGACAAGTCTTTGAAAGCCACTACCGACACCATCAAGCCTATCCAGTGCAGGCAAAGCGTCTACTCACAGACCAAGCCAAGGCTGACTTGGTGGCGATGACACCTTTGACTTGGCACCTAGATGCAAGTCAGGCCAACCAACTAGTGGAGTCTCTGCCGGATGAATTTCTACTCGATCTGACGGTCTTAGTAGGCTGGAAGGAATAAGGTTTTACTTAAGGGGTTAGCTTGAGAGAGCTAGCTCCTTTTTCTATGGCATCTAGTCGCATATTAGCTTAGGTTTCTAGTAGCCGAAGGGGCTTCAAATATGATAAAATGAAGGGTGTGAGTATCAGGAGGTGGGTTGCATGATCGCGGATGATTTTATCGATGATTGGCAATTATTTTTGGCACCCTATGAGCAGGCAGTGGATGAGCTTAAGCTCAAACTTAAAAACCTGCGCAAGGAGTTTCGTATCGAGCATCGTCGGGCGCCTATCGAGTTTGTGACGGGGCGGGTTAAGACGCGGGAGAGTATCTTAGAGAAAATGGAAGTACGCAAGATTGCGCCAGAAGATTTTCTAGTAGGGGTACAGGATATTGCCGGTGTTCGGATCATGTGTCAGTTCGTAGAAGATATCTATGAAGTGGCCAATATTTTGAAGAATCGTCAGGACTTCAAAGTACTCTTAATTCGCGATTATATTCAAAACCGTAAGCCAAGCGGTTATCGCTCCTATCATATGGTTTTGGAGTATCCTGTCCAGCTGGCTTCCGGCGAAGTCAAGCAACTCATTGTTGAGGTTCAGATTCGGACCTTGGCTATGAACTTCTGGGCAACCATTGAGCACTCGCTCAACTACAAATACCAAGGCGAATACCCACAAGAAATCTTAGAACGGCTAGAGCGCGCCTCCGAGGCAGCCTTTCGCCTGGACGAAGAGATGTCGGAGATTCGCGATGAGATTCGTGAAGCGCTCTTGCTCTTTGACAAACGCTAAGGAAGGACAGTTGACGGATGAAACAAGCAATCATGATTTATACTAATCAACAGCCCCAATCCTTAGAAATTGAGGCCAGTCTCAAGGATAAATTGGAGCTTGCAGGCTTCCGATTGGTGGAACCTGGCCAAGTGCCTGATTACCTCATTACCATTGGCGGGGATGGCACGCTCCTAGCGGCCTTCCACGATTATCAGGACTGGTTGGATTGTGTCATCTTTATCGGGATTCACACCGGCCATCTAGGCTTCTATGCCGATTGGCTACCGCATGAATTAGATGAGCTGGTAGATAGTTTAGCTCGTTCTGGCGGTCAGGGCCATGTCAGCTATCCCTTACTTAAGGTAGAGGCAGCTTGCAAAGATGGCAAAACACATGAATGGTTAGCTCTAAATGAGTGTTCCTTGCGGACCATGGCTGGCACCATGGTAGCCGAGATTCAAATTAACGAGAAGTTCTTTGCGACCTTCCGTGGCGACGGCCTCTGTATCGCGACGCCAACCGGATCCACCGGCCTTAACAAGTCACTGGGTGGAGCCGTCATGCATCCTCGTGTGGATGCCTTACAATTAACGGAGATGGCCGCCCTTAACAATCGGGTCTATCGAACCTTGGGTGCTCCTATGATTATTCCACGCGATGAATATCTAACCTTGGTTATCCAAGAAGAAGCTCAGACCATGCTCATGATTGACCATCTCACTTGCGAGACTAAGGGCATCCAATCTGTCAAATTACAGTTGGCTGATACAAGGATTAAG
The DNA here is from genome assembly GCF_057275535.1 of Abiotrophia sp. Taxonomy (NCBI): domain Bacteria; kingdom Bacillati; phylum Bacillota; class Bacilli; order Lactobacillales; family Aerococcaceae; genus Abiotrophia; species Abiotrophia sp. The sequence continues at coordinate 41,932 of NZ_DBHIRJ010000002.1, read as the reverse complement.
TTTGCTAGCTTCCGCCACACCCATTTCTGGGACCGCGTAGAGAATTCCTTTATCGGCCATAAGCAGGAACGAGATGCAAAAATCAAACATTAACAAGTCAGTAAATAAAAAAAGAGGGAAAAATATGCGTTTTAATAAACAACACTTAATCAAACTCGGTCTTTTAGGCTTAGCTAGCTTAAGCTTGGCAGCCTGCAACTTAGGGCAAGGCGGCAACAACTCCAGCAACAATACGACTAATGCGACCGTAACCGAAGTCGATAAGAAAGTCGAAATCCCAGACAACACCAATATTGCGGGCATGTCTGAGTCTGAAAAAGCCAGTTTCTATTCTAGCTTAGACCAGATTACACTTGACACCAGTGAGGGCCTCAAGCCAGGTGAATACTCCAACATCAAAGAAATTATCACTGAGCAAGAGTATAATGATCTCATCCTATCAACGACCGATGGGCCTAAAATTGTCTATCTTGGCTTTGACGAGTGCCCATACTGCCATGCCTTCTCTCCTAAGATCAACCAATTGGCTAAGGAGAAAGGCGTCACTGTCTACTATTACAATACCCGTAAACACGCCAATGACAGCAACTTCCAATCTGCTATGCAAGTCTATGGGGTTAATAAGGTACCTAATGCCTTCATCGTCAAATCAGGCAAACCTGGCACCAATGTCAACCACTCAAGTAAAATGGCAGATCTCGAAGCTTTTATTAACGAGGCAGCGAAGTAAACGTGGTCAAGTTTCAATGGCACTATGAGGGAGACCATCCGGTTCGAATCAAGGACTACCTTAAGCATCTGGGCATCCCTCGCAAGTTCGTATCACATGTCAAATTCGAAGGCGGCAACATTTTACTGAATGGGCAAGAAGTCAATGTCCTGGCCAATTTAGAGGCAGGTGATATCCTAACCTTGGTGGCAGCTGATGAAGGAAGCCACGAGACGGTGCCACCTTCACATGTCCCCATTCAGGTTATTTACGAAGATCGGGACCTACTGATTGTCAATAAGCCGACTGACGTAGTCTCTATCCCTTCCAAACGGATTCCAGATTCTGCCATGGCCAATCGGGTTAAGGGCTATTATCAGCGCCAAGGCTACGCGGACCAGGTCATCCATATTGTCACCCGTCTGGACCGCCAGACTACTGGTCTCATGTTGATAGCTAAGCACCGTTTGGCTCACGCCATGCTGGATAAGCAGGTCCAAGGGGGTCAAGTAGAGAAGTATTATTTGGCCATTTCGACGAAAGCCGACTGGCCGGATCATGGCGTCATCGATCGGCCTATTGCACGCACAGAAGATTCGATTATCACGCGACGGGTCCATGAAAGTGGCCAGCGGGCAGTCACTGAATATTGGCTAAAGCATCGCTTTGCTGACAGCAGTCTACTCAAGCTTCGGCTTCATACCGGACGTACTCACCAGATTCGGGTCCATATGCAGAATGCAGGTGGGGTCCTAGTAGGAGATGACCTCTATGGTGGCCCGCATTTAGAGCGGATTAGTCGTCAGGCCCTGCACTGTGGTGAACTCCGTCTCACTCAACCCTTTACAGGCCAGCGCTTAGTGCTATCGGCTCCGCTGCCTGAGGATATGGCTGCTTGGCTAGCTAAAAGACAACATCACCTATAAGAAAAGAGCTCGATAGCCAAATATCGAGCTCTTTTCCTATAGAAAAAGCTTGGAGTTAGCTCCAAGCCTTGCTTAATGTAGACGATAGCTTCGAATACGATAGCCACGTCGTTCTAGCTGTTTGACTAATTGATTATACTCAACAGGGTCCAAACTGCTTGGAAGAGCATAGAGGATTTGGCCCTTGGTATCCATATCGGTTTTCTCTAGGGTGGTAGCAGAGACAATATCGCTAAAGCGATTGATTAACTTGCTGACTTGAGCCAGTTCGCCACGGCTACCCAAGGTCTCGACTAAGAGGGCAAAACCAGCATTAGGCATGGCCCAGGCTTGAGCTAGCCATTGTAACATAGTATTGTGTCGAATAATACCGCTGAAGCGATTGTCACGGTCTAAGACAGCGACGTAAGGTAAGTCGTTGAGGGTAAAGACCAGATGGTAGAAGGAGTCTTGCTCGTGAACGACCCGGGTGGTATTTTTTAGGAAGTGAGTGACAGGCAAGCGACTCAAATCCTCATCGGGGTGATGGTAGGCGTACTGATAGATATGATAGCGATAGAGATTACCGCGGTAAAGGGTTTGGGTGGCATCTAGGACGGGCACACAACGTAGCCCTTGGTCTTCTAATAAATCTAAGGCGCTAGCGCAGTTATCGGCTTCGGTTAGATAGGTAATCTGTTGTTTAGGGACGACCAGTTGTTCAATCATGGCGGTACTCCTTTCTGGGGAACTTCCAGCCCTATAATAGGGCCCAATCTCATATAGTGTATCAAAAATAAGGGTAAAACACAATGTTTTCTCATGGATATCTCATAGAATATTAAAAATATCTAAAAGAAAACGTATTATTGACCTCTAGCTCTTGCAATTTGCACCATTTTTACCTATTATTAAAGTTAACATTATATTGTAAAAGCAAAAGGAGATTGACGACAATGGACCCCTCGGGGAATTTAAGTACACAAATCTTATTAATCTTAGTACTAACCTTTATTAATGCGATTTTCTCGGCATCAGAGATTGCCTTCGTGTCGCTCAACCAACAAAAGATGACCCAATTGGCTGAATCAGGCAATGTTAAAGCCCAACGCGTGATGAAACTTTTGGATAATTCGGACGACTTTTTGGCCACTATTCAAGTAGCCATTACCTTAGCTGGCTTCTTCTCTAGTGCGTCGGCTGCGACTAGCTTCGCAGATCGAATCATGACTTGGCTACCAAGTTTGCCGGGCGGAAAAGCAGTCGCGATTTTGATTGTCACCTTTGTTTTATCTTATTTAACCCTGGTTTTAGGGGAGCTCTATCCTAAGCAAGTCGCCCTTCAAATGCCAGAAGAGGTTGCCTTAGGCACGGCGGGCTTTATCTCTGTTACTCAGTGGTTAGCCAAGCCTTTTGTGGGCTTGCTGACGGCTTCAACAGGGCTTTTGAAGCGATTGACGCCAATTGATTTTACCAAAGAAGAAGAAAAATTCACCCGTAGTGAGATGAAGGCCCTCTTGGCCAACAGCCGTAACGATGGGGCCATTGACACGGATGAGTTTGCTATGATGCAGGGCGTGCTATCGCTTGATAGTAAGTTGGCCCGTGAGGTCATGGTGCCTCGGACAGACACCCAGATGATTGATATTGAAGATCCGCTAGAAGAAAATATCAATGCCTTATTAGATAGTCCTTTCTCGCGGATTCCACTCTATGAAGGGGATAAGGACAATGTGATTGGTGTGATTCACGTTAAAAACCTCTTGCGTGCCTCACGCCAACATGGTTTTGATAACTTAGACTTACGTGAGATTGCCAATGAGCCAATGTTTGTGCCGGATACCATCTACACAGATGACCTACTCTTAGAGTTCCGTCGCGAACAAACCCATTTGGCCATCCTTAAGGATGAATATGGCGGTGTCGAAGGGATTGTCACCCTAGAAGACTTAATTGAAGAAATTGTCGGGGAAATCGAAGACGAGTCCGACATCAATAGCGAATCCTTCCAGGCCATTGACGAGACCCACTGGGAAGTTGACGGCGGGGTGACCCTAGATAAGTTTAATGCGACCTTCAATGAGTCTGTGCGATCAGAGGACGTGGAAACCATTGCTGGCCTCATGATTCAAATTATCGGCTATGTGCCAGATGATGATGAGCGTTTGTCGGTGCGGGTTAATGATTATGTTTTGACGACCACGCAAATTGAAAATGGCCGTATTCGTTGGGTGCTGCTGACACTAGATGCAGAGCGCACACTGGCAGCTGATTTTGACTACCAAGACTTCGAAGAAGAAGAATTTGGTGACGAAGAAAACGAAGAAAACTAGACTTCTAAAGGGGTAGAGACGGAGCGTCTCTGCCTCTTCTGCTATAGAGTTTGAGAGGAAGGAAAGAGTATGATTATCTTAATTACGGGGGCATCTCATACAGGCAAAACCCTACTCGCGCAGAGACTATTGGAAAAATATCATTATCCCTACCTATCCATCGACCATCTAAAAATGGGCTTGATTCGGAGTGGGCATAGTCCCCATCATGCCATGACGGATGATCAGACCTTGACCGAATTTCTCTGGCCGATTGTGCGGGAGATGATTAAAACAGCCATTGAGAATGGGCAAAACCTGATTGTAGAAGGGTGTTATATTCCTTTTGATTGGGCCAAGGACTTTGAAGCTGACGAGCTCAGTCAGATTAAGTCCTATCGCTTGATCATGAGCGAGGCCTATATTAGAAAGCATTTTGCTGACATCAAGGCACATGCCAACGCCATTGAACAAAGAGTCGATGACACTTGGTGCACCCTTGACAGTGTCTTGCGAGATAATGCAAGTCAGCTGGCCCAGGCTAAGCAAGCGGGTGCCAACTATCTTCTGATTCAGGATGATTATCAGCTAGATATTGACTTATAGAAGCGATTGGGACACTGCAGGAGCGGTGCCCCAATCGCTTTATCTGAAAAGAAACACTAAGTGAGACCTCAAATAAAAATAGGGGTCAAGTCTTCCATGGTACCGGTTTTATGGTATAACCAATAATTATGCCAAAAAACACCGTCAAAACGGTGTTCTAGTTTTCTTGTGACCCCCTTATGACCCCCTCCAATTTATCTGCTATGTCGCCATGGCGGCTAGGGTATAGGTGGCTATAAATATTGAGGGTAGTATCCACTCGCTCGTGACCCAATCTCTCACTGATGGCCAAAGGTGAGACGCCTAATTCAATCAGCATAGAGGCGTGACTATGGCGCAGGTCGTGGACCCTAATTCTTGGTAGCCCAGCCTTGTCTGCTCCCGTCCTAAGCGTCTTGCCATAACTATATACCCCTATGGTGAATAATCGCTCTGTCGGCTTGTAATATGGCAATTTAGAGGTGTAGTCATTTAGTAGTTCGAATATTGAGGGCGGTAAGGTGATGATGCGATTAGATTTAGGTGTTTTGGGCTCGGTGATCATATCGACGCCGTCAATCTTAACATAGGTCTTAGATATGCTGACAGTCTTTGCTTCCTGGTCGAAGTCCGATAGAGTTAAGGCCTGAAGCTCTCCAATCCGCATGCCGGAATAAAATAAAAGAGAGAACGCTAGCTGGTAGTAGATATTGTCCTCTACGGTGGATAGGAAGGTATCGAATTGGTCCTTAGTCCAAAACGCTACTTCACCGTTCCTAGTGCTCTTACCAATAGTACCTGCCACTCTGACAGGGTTATTTTTTATGCCATGGAATTTAAGTGCATAGTTAAAGATAGCGGATAGGTTAGCATTGACTGTCCTTAAGGTGGTCTGGGCTATCTTTTCACCTCGATTAGTTGGTTGATTCATGAGCCAGTTTTGCCATCGTCTGACTGTCTTAGCATCTATATCAAGCATGGATTGATGTCCGAAAAATGGGACCATCAGCCGATAGATTATCTTACGCTTGTTTAGCATGGTGACTGGCTTCAATCGATGAGAGCAATCCTCAAGGTAAAGTTCGACGAAAGACTCGAATGTCATATCGGATGCGCCAGATACCTTCTTCTTATATTCTTGTTCGAATGCCGTGGCCTCTCGCTTGGTCTTAAAGCCACGCTTTGTCTTGTAACGTCTTACGCCAAGGTCGTCCATATAGCTTACCTTGGCCATCCAGGTTTTCCTGGCCTTATCCTGTCTTACGCTCATTGTAGTACCTCCTTCGTTGTGGTACAATAAGGGCATAGCAAATAGCCCCATTGTGGGTGTTTTGTGGTAGCTCCACCCTGGCTCGCCAAAGTTCAGGGGTGGGGCTTTTTTTATTTCTGTTATGTCTTTACATCCCTCACACGTGGTGTTATAATATGGTTAAGATAACTTGGGAAGGATAAACGCTGGGTCCCAAAATGGGGTAGGTACTATGTACTGAGCATTCCTATGTGCCTGGGGTTATCTTTTTTTTGGGATTTCGAAGGCTCTCGACTATTCGTTGAGGGTCTTTTTTTATTTCTGCGACAATAAATTCGACGAGTTGTTGAGAATATGTGTAATGCAGACTTTTCCCAATTTTATGAGCATATGAAAATCTTGGATCAGACTTAACGTTATAAAAATCCATAAACAGATTCAATACGAATGTGTTAAATCCAGATTGGTAGCCAATTTTTATATTCCTTTTGTTCAATCTATCAACAACTATTTTAATCACACCATTATAAGAGATGGGATGAGTTGTAGAAGGGTCCTTCATGTCTTTAATAATTTCGACAGGTGTATCAGCATCTTTAGCGATGTAAACTAAAAAGTCCGCATCTTCTCTTTTTTTGACGATATATAGATTTTGTTTGATTTCAATTGCAAATTTATCCGACTTATATTCATCTGTTAGCACATCGATTTCAGTGACTTGTTGAATTAGTTTTTCGGCTATCTCGGGAGAGTACTTGAGCCTAATTTGCTCATTTGAAAGTGGTTCATAACTGGCTGATATCGTTAAAAAATTCTGAGCTATTTTTTCAGTAACATCAACGTTATGGAACCTTTTTAGTTCATTGGTGTAATTGAGTACGCATGCCTGGAACAGGGGGGCGTATTTAAGCTCATAATCTTCGGTGATATAGTGAGTGCTAATGTTCCTTAATTCAACAATACGTTCAAGATTCAAGCGTATACGAGTGTTCTCATCAGAATATATCTTCTTAATTGAAGCTTCTAGACTTAGAGTTCTGTCCGGATTATCTCTATAATAAATAGACTGTCCACGGTTTATAATCTCTGCCTTCAACATCAGCTCCCAGGCGTTGCACACAAAGAAACTGAAACCTTCAATTCTATACTTGATTGTGGGTTTGTTATAGACTTCTAGTCCCATGACAAATGCTTCGATACTCTTGTCTACTAGTCGTTCCGATAAGTTTTCCATACTACTCCTCCTACGTCCTTTTGGGCGTTTTTGATTTTCTTTCACGCCTTATTATGGGTTTTTTATTTTTTTCTAACCGATTGGAATTCCAACTGTTTTTAAAATCATCGGCTTTTCTTTTCCAAGTAAATTCCAATACGACACAAAACGTTGATTTGTCAAGGTTAGTTTCTTTTCCAAGCAAATTCCTAAAGTGTACATTTTATTTTATAAAACGCCCCATTTCTTTTGGAAGCCCGTAGTACTCCAGTACACCGCCAACCGTTTCGATTGAGTATTCCTCGTGGCTACCATCAATCAACAAGTTTGTGGCGAATTCGTTAGCCTCTCGCTCAATCTTAAGTTTGGACGTTAGACTCAACCTGGACAGCTTCGGCGTCTTCTCATCTGGGTGGAGAAGAGCGTGTCCCAATTCATGTGCACAAGTGAAGCGACGTTTATGGGAACTCAGATTTCGATTAAGAACAATCAATTTAATGCGTCTAACTCTAGTGTAATAACCCATGATATCTCCCAGGTCAGTTTCTAATATGTAAATTCCCTTGGACTCAGCAATCTTAAATGGATCTCTAGACTTCAAGGATTTAATATAACGTTTTAACTCCAATCATGATTCACCTCGATATTTCTTAGGCGTGTACTTACGCTTAGCTTCCATCTTAGCAATACGCACAGCCTGCTCTAATGATGCAATTAGTAGCTCTTTGGTTTCCTCGCTAAACTCTTCAGTTTCCTTGGAGTATTTGAGGCCATCCAGGTCTTCTATCAAGCGCTCAAGGTCTGCTTGGATAGATGGTTCGTCTTTTTCTGTCAAGCCATAGTATGGTGTTTCTGTTCGCCCTAGCAAGTAGTCAGTACTGACCTGGAAGTAGTCAGCGACTTTTTGAACTTTATCGATACCAGGGATTCGGGTGTCCCATCTACTGACAGTACCCCCACCTAAACCTAAGCTGCGTTCTAACTCTGCGATGGATATTTTTTTTGCACCGCAAAGTTCACGAACCTTGTCTACAATTGACATAATTACCAACTCCTAAGAGCTAACCGAAAAATATTTTTGCTTAAACGCAAATTTAGTGTTGACAGATTGCGTATAAGCAATTATACTTAACGTGTAAGCTAAATTGTTAAGCAAACATTTGACGCTTATTTATCTGAATAAAGTCCGCCAAGACAATGATAATGTACGCCTTAAAGTGTATGCTTATTTCTTATGCTTACACAATAGCATATACGCAAACAGATGTCAATCATAATTGCGTATGTGAATTGTCAATAAGCAACATTTTCTATAGGAAGGAGGATGGCTATGTCATTCGAAAAGCGAGTGAAGATTGCGCTCATTAAAAAAGATATGACTTTGGCAGATTTGGCACGCGAGATGGATATCACCCGCGCATATCTAGGAGACCTACTTAAAGGAAACCGGCAGACGCCAGATCGTATTGCTCAAATCAAAGATATATTAAAAGACTATTTAGAAGAGGAGGAATAACAGTGCCAACAGCAGTCAAAAGCCAAAATTACACAGCACAAGAAGTGGCTGACTTGCTCGGATGTAGCAAAAGCCACGCTTACAAGCTAGTACGCCAAATTAACAAGGATCTAGAGGAGCAAGGGTTCATTATTATCAATGGGAAGGTAAACAAAGTAGCCTTCCACAGAGCAGTGGGGGAGCTAGCAGAATGAAGCTGAGTATGAAAAATATGCACTGGTGGATGTTCGCATCCTTAATGCCAATATGCTTCATCATCATGGTTTGGGCTTGGTGGGTCAATGATTGTAAGCCAGGAGGCGATGGCATCGCAAATGGCATCTGCATCATAGCAATGGCCATCGGATTGGTAGCGTGTGGATTGGCAGATTCGATGCAGGAGGAAAATAAATGAGATACATCTTTTTCTATGACGATTTAAACGAACAAGCGCAAGAGATGGCAGAGCATCACGTAATCTCGGAGTTTGGACTATCTGACCCTGGAGACAGTAAATACGACATATACGATTACTGCAGATGCTTCTTATACGACAAGTGCGGATTCCCGATTGCTAAAGACATAGTAGATCGCCAATCTTTCTTGATTGATGAGATTGAGGATTCTATAGGTCGACTTGCTAGAACGGGTGACATGGATCATGCGATTGATATCCACATTTGGGTCAAAAAACTAAAAAAGACCGTCAAGGTTGCAGCCTTGAACGGTCCAATGAAATAACATTCTAAGGAGAGTATACATGATATCTGATGTAAAAACAAGGCCGGTACCGTACGACCTTCAGTCGGACGAACCAAGCAAAGACTGGCGTGGCTATCCTGTACATCCAAATTGGAAGTATGTCCTACTAGACCACGGCCACGAAACATATCTGGTATATGTTAACGAGATATGGGATTTTTACGACGAGGTAGGAGCCCATGTAGATGAAGATGAGAATGGAGTCATCTTTAATATTGATGGCAAAAGGGTACATGAGGATGACTTATTCGACTTTATTGTGACCAATTGGTGCGAGCCAATGTCGCCATTAGACGGCTCATTTTATTAAGTAAAAGAAAAGGAGAAACTAACATGAACGACTTAACAACTGAATTTAACAATCAACAAGGGCACGGCGCCATGATCCAAACGGCATCCACTCGTGAAATGGAAGAGGTTAAAGGGCAAATTTTCATGGCGAAACAGTTCCCACGGAACACATTCGAATCCGAGCGTCGAATCTTGGATGCTTGCAGACGGAAGGGGCTAGCTGAAGCAGCAGTTTACCAGTATCCACGAGGTGGGCAAAAGGTTAGTGGTCCATCAATCCGTCTAGCTGAGGTGCTGGCTCAAAACTGGGGAAACCTAGCATTTGGCGTCAAGGAGTTAGAGCGTCGTCCTGGAGAATCAACGGCCATGTCTTATTGCTGGGACCTTGAGACAAATGTTCGTCGAGAAATGGTCTTTAGTGTCAAACATGTTCGAGGAACGAAGCAGGGCAATAAGGTTCTGACAGACGAGCGAGATATTTATGAGCTAGTAGCCAATAACGGAGCTCGACGATTACGCGCTTGCATCCTAAGTGTAATCCCTGGAGATGTCACCGAGGCAGCCGTTAAGGAGTGTGAATCTACCCTTGCTGGCCAGAATGAAGGGTCACTCAAGGACACAATCTCGAAGATGCTGAACTACTTCAAAGAGACATACAAAGTGACTCAAGAGCAAATCGAACTCTATCTTGGATACAACGTCAATGCCTTCACCCAGACAGACATTGTCCAACTCAAGAAAGTTGCCACAAGCCTCAATGACGGCATGAGTGTAGTAGAGGATTACTTCCCTAAAGAGACCAACAAGAAACCAGACACGAAATCGCTAGAGGCTGATTTTGCTAAATCGGAAGCTAAGGTATCCAAGGCGAAAACAAAGGCGAAGACGGAGCAAGAGGTCCTGGATGATTCACTCATCGAAGAATTAACTCAAGAGGTAGAGCAGGGTGAGCTCTTATGATTCTATCGCACGACAACTACTACTCAGAAGAAGCTAACAAGGAGTATATGAGTGTCTCGCAGTTCAAGGACTTCATGAAGTGCGAGGCTGCAGCCTTGGCTAAGTTGAATGGTGAATATAATGACCTAGATAGCCAGGCTCTTCTAGTTGGTAACTTTCTACACAGCTACTTTGAGAGTCAGACGGCTCACCAATCGTTCATTGAAGACAACAGCGGGACTATCTACAAAAAGAATGGCGGAATGTACCAGCAGTTTGAAAAAGCAACAGAAATGATAGAGCGGTTGAAACAGGATGCTTTCTTCAATTTTATCTATCAAGGTGACAAGGAAGTGATAGTCGAGGGGGATTTATTCGGCTGCAAATGGAAGGCTAAGGTTGACCTGGTTAACCATCAAAAAGGCTACTTTATAGACCTTAAGACTACTCGTGAGCTACGCAAACGATACTGGTCTGACAAGTTCGGTCAATATGTGCCATTTGTTCTCGCTTACGACTACGTTCTCCAAATGTACGTCTACAAGCAACTGCTACAACAACAGCATGGAATTCCATACGATCCGTATATTGTGGCTGTGTCCAAGGAAACGCCAGTTGATATGGCGGCCATCACAATTGACCCGACAAGATACATCATTGAGGAGGATTACTTGGCCAATAATATTGAACGAGTGCTGGCGGTTAAAGAAGGCCGAGAAGAACCGCACTCATGCGGAAAGTGTCCATACTGCTTGTCGAAGAAGCGTCTGAGCGGATTCATCGAGATTGACCAGTTGTTTGATTAGGAGGTGAGAATATGGCCAGACCAATGAAGGACGGAATTAGTTATTTCAGTTTCGATGTGGACTTTCTAAATGATATCAAGGTCCGGAAGATTAAGCGGCAATTTGGTAACGACGGAATAGTTGTAGTCATCTCATTGCTGGCCAATATCTACCGAGATAGAGGCTATTACATGACATGGGATGATGATACTGCATTTGTCCTAGGTGATGAAGTTGATGTAGATGAAAAGGTTGTAATACGAATCGTAGACAAGGCTTTGGAAGTCGGAATGTTTGATCAGGAGATGTATGACAAGCACAGAATTTTGACATCAAGAGGAATACAGAAAAGGTTCCTAAAAGCTGCCGAACGACGCAAAGACCTCAAACTTGAGCCGAGTTATTGCATACATTAACCGAGTTATTGCATACATTAACCGAGTTATTGCATACATTAACTCGAAAAATGCATACAGAAGTACACAAAGTAAATAGAAAGTAAATAGAAAGTAAAGAAAAAAGAAAAAGAAAAGGCGGCGGGGGGCCGCCTTAGAAAGCAAAGTATATGCAGTAATCAATTAGAACGTACTAACTAAATTATATCTAGTATATAAAACATACTTGTTATAACTACTTAGTAAGTTGCATATGCCGTGGGAAGGAGACCACCATGCAAGAAATAGGGCAAGTTATGAGCACTCTGCCAATGTCAGAGGAACATCGCCAAAAAGGCAGAGAGAGAATCAAAGAGATTCTGAAGGACCAGGATGTGGTGGGGTTCGTGGCGGCCCACCGCCTCGATAAAGAGAAGATTAAGGAGTCGCTATCGCGGTTGAACGAGTTCTATATGGCTAAAAAGCAAGGCCATAGCAAGCCTCCAGAGCTTCGCTACAACGACGGACAGGTCCAAGTCTATTATCCACCAGTAGAGTTCACCCCTAGACAGCGAATGGGAATCAATACATCGCTAGTCTTGGACAAAGTCACCGAGGCATTACCAATCTTTACGCTAGACCAGATACACGTCAATCCGGAAGCAGAAGACATCTTAAAGGCATTCAAGCGATTGGTTCGAAACTATGAATTTATGGGTGAACAATCAGGTGTCTGGCTATACGGTGACTTTGGACTAGGAAAGAGCTACCTCATGGCAGGAGTCGCACGAAGCCTCAACGAGAAAGGAGCAGGTGTCGTATACATCACTACATCAAGTCTGTTGGAGGATCTAAAGAACATGTTCGGCACGGACGAACGGGGACATATCCGCAGGATAACTCAACTAAAGAACGCCGAGGTTCTTATCCTGGACGACATCGGAACAGAATCGACTGGGGAATGGGGCTACAAGACCATCCTGTACGAGATTCTAAACTACCGAGCGAACAACAACCGCTTGACGTTCTTTACAAGCAACCTCACGCAAGAGGAATTTGCCGCACAAGTAGAGCGCCGGCTCAAGAGTCGGCTAGATGCAGGACGGATGCTAGAGCGCATCCAGGTATTGTCAAAACAGGTCTTAATGACCGGACCGAACATGAGAAAGAAGGCATGACATGAAACTAGAAACTTTAAAAGAATGGCTAGAGCGAATTGGCTTTATATGTACCTGGGATAATAATTTAAGCGATAAAGACGCGCTTTCTATCTGGTGCATTAATGTCGTTGGCTACGTGTTTGACGACGGATATTTTTTATACACCACAAGCTATCACTCGCTATCAGACAAACACAAAGGCCAGATTGACTACCTAATCGCCAAGTGGAGAGGAGAACTGAAGCATGAGGCAATACTGGAATTCGGGCCGGAAAAAGGCTAACAAGTACGGAGCAAGGCCTAAGACGGTCGACGGCATACGCTTTGACTCGACCCTAGAGGCGGAATACTACGTGTATCTAAAGGCCTTGGAGAAAGCCAAGGTCATAGCCAAGCTAGAGCTACAAGTCAAATGCGAGCTGCTACCGGCGCAAAAGCACCCAGTAACCGGCAAGCATATAAGAGCCATTACCTATATCGCCGACTTCCGCGTGACTTATCCAGATGGCTCCGTCGAGTATCTGGACACGAAAGGCTACGAGAAGCCGGAATTCAAGCTCAAGGCTAAGTTATTCATAGCCAAATACAATCAGCCACTATGGTTGATTCGTAAATCGGGCAAAAATTGGGCCAAAGAGGCGATTTACGCTTGAGGTGATAGATTATATGCCTTTGATATAAAAATCGCTCCTGGGTAGGAAATTTTTAATCAGAGAGCAAGATAAGGGGGTAGCAAGATGAAATTCCATGAGATTAACTGGTACGAGGTCGGCAGACGCATCCGGCAGGTCAGAGAAAAATTAGGCTACGAGCAATGGGAAATGGCTCAAATCGTCGGATGCAAAAAGACCTCGCTAGTCAAATTCGAGCAGGGAGAGCGAGTCAACAGCACTCAAACGCTCGTCAACATCGCCAATGTAGGAAACGTCAGCATCGACTGGTTGATTCTTGGCGATAAGGAAATTTTAAGAAAAAATATGAAGCCATTGGGGAAACCACTGATGCAGTCATTAGTACAGCCTTTGGGTAGATATTGATACAGATAGGAGATGCAGAAATGGGAATCGTAATATTGGCAGCAATCGTTGTGTCGTTTGTTTCTTGGTTGTATCTAGGATGGATGCTATATCAAGAGAGCAAAGAAGAACGACGCCGCTTCACAGATGAGTGGCGGAAATGGAATGAGAGAAAGGAGCGAGAATAATGATACCTAAATTCAGAGCGTGGTACGACGGAACAATGTACACCGATTCAGTCATTGTGAACGATGGAAAAGTATTTTTAGACTACCGCCAATTTTTAGACTATGAAGTCATTGATGGCATCGAATTGATGCAGAGCACTGGGTTTAAAGACTGTACCGGGAAAGAACTGTTTGAAGGTGACATTATCGAGTTTGATGATGAAATTTGGTATGAAAATGACTCATACGGAGAAACCAACGAAGTTACAGGTGGAGAATGTGATGTAAAGAATTTAGCTGTCATCAAGATGAAAGGTGGTCTAAACCTAGGCGATTATAAGTATGGCGGTGAATCCTCGAAAGATAGCGTATCAGAACTAATGTATGGGTTGTATGAAAGAGAAATTGATTTAATGGACTTTTTGACTGATCCTACACACTTCAAAATTGTTGGTAATGTTTACCAGAACAAAGACTTGCTGGAGGTAGTGGATTAATGTTTATCAGAGTAACATTAAAAAACAATACCAAGGACGAGGCATACATTAACATTGCGCATATTGAAGGTTTTAGACAGTATGGGCAACATTCGAAAATATGGCTAAGCGGCGGAGACGTTATCCCAGTGGACGAGTCTTTGAGCAAAATCATGAATCAGATTGAGGAGGCAAAACATGAAAAAGCTGATTATTGAAATGCCAGATGAGGCTAACATGGTATCGCTGGCTACGGTTGCGGTTGAGCCAGATGGTACAGTGGCCAAATTGATGGTGCACTCTCATGTAGTCAATTTGGAAGGTGAGGTTACAGAGCCAGACCTAAAAACTGTGTGGGAGGAATATAAGAATGATTGATTTAATCTTAACAAGTGTAGGCTGCGCTATTGGAATAGTAGTTGGATTCTTCATCTTGTGGCTTAAGGATGAATTGAGGCAACAGAGAAGAGAGAAGGCTAATAATGAAGCGCTATATAACATTGTCATTGACCGACAATTAGAAACGATTAACGAGCTAAAGAAGAAGATTGAGGAGCTGGAATCATGATTAAAATTTATAAAGTTGATTCATTTGAGAAACTTGAATATCTACTTAACACTTTGCATGAGCGAGGGGCTAAGTGGGATAGTGGAGAACCTTTAGATAGCGAATTTTTAGCTAATAAATATTGGTGGTTATGGAGAGGTGTTGGCGTTTGTGTTTACAAAAAAGGCAAAAAAGTAACCATTTCCCACATCGGAATGATTAAGGACGCTATAAAAATATATGAGTGCACTGGGAAAGAGTACACCATCATCGAAGATGTGAAGTTGCCTAATTCAAAACAAACGGATGGCAGCCAAGTCGAGCAACCTAGACATTACATTGGAGATAAAGGATTGGAAGTCCGGGAAATCGAGGAGAATTTCCTAGTGCGCTACCAGGACGGATACCTAGCACACCTAGCCGGAGCATTGCTAGAGTACCTATTGCGAGCTCCATCCAAAGGTAAGCTGGAAGAGGACATCCAGAAAGTCCAATACCTTGCCAATGAGATGGCCGAATATGTTGAGAAGGTCAAAGAGGCTCGTTGATTATGAACCATAAGAAAAGAATCAAGTCGTTAATCAAGAAAACGCCTGCTTACGACTACCAAAGCCAAGTCATGAAGAAGCATGGTGACTTCATACGAGCGTATTGTGCCGACCGGATGGAACAGGCACTTTACAACTATCTCGGAGCCACGATGATGGTCTTGAGAGACAAATACGGATTTGGCAAGCAGCGGTTGGAAAGCACGATGAGAGAAATCACCACCCAGGTGGGCCACATCACGTCCAAACACGCAACAGCAGAGGACATGATTGCTCTCATCGAGGAAGAAACAGGATTCAATTTGCCAGCATTCGTTGCTGGAATGTATGAGGAGGAAAAGAAATGAGTTTAGTAGTACCAGCCATTGCAGTGGCATTGATTATAGGATTGGCAGCGTTAGGAGTGGACCGAATCGTCTGCCATGTGCTTAGAAAGCGTCATGAGCGAAACGAAGTCAAGGAACACATCGCCATCCTAGGATTTATCGCCGAATCATTAGGAGAGGCCATGGTTGAGTTGGTAGAGCGAGTTGAAAAGCTAGAAGCTGAAAGAGATACGGAGGAATAAGCATGAAAAATATCACTGTCTATGGAAAGCCTAATTGCCCTAACTGCGAAAAGACAAAAGCGTGGCTAGAAGAGAACGGTTTTGGATTTGATTATTATGACGTGACACTAGATCAGTCAGCACTCAACATTATCAAAGAGCATGGATACATGGAACTTCCAGTCGTATCAATCAACGACTTTGAAGAATCATGGAGTGGCCATAGTGCTCCAGCTCTCGTAAGACTGCTATGGGACGGTGAATAATATGAAAGTAGAAGATTTGAAAGTTGGGGTAGAGTACAAAATCGGTAACCGACATGGAAAGTTTGTTGAGATGCGAGGGAAAGTAGCAGTTCTAAACCACAATGGGCAAGAAGTTTATGCAAATCCAAATGATGGTATCAAACTGTTAGAAGAATCAGTAGAACAACCAAAATATAGCAACATGCAAATATGCAAGGGATGCAGACAGCGAAAACCTCTCACTGAGTTTCGCAGAACTAGAGGAGATGGGATTGGAAAGACTTGTAAAACTTGTCTTGCTAGAAACATACTTGCGGGCAGAGTTGCGAATGGAACGAAAACAGGGCCTAAGGGTCCTAGAAATAAAGAAAAGTCACATGAAGAGACAGTCGAACATAATTCGTTAGAGAAAAAAGTCGAAATGTCTGTTGGTACAGAAAACTTCGTTGACGCCCTAAGAGGTGAATATGGAAAAGATATGGTGAAGAACCCAGGGCATTACATCGGGGTTAAAGGTCTTGAGGTTAGAGAGGTGGAAGAAAACTTCTTACCAAAATTCCAAGACGGACATCTCGCACACCTTGCAGGTGCAGCTCTCGAATATTTACTTAGAGCTCCGTCTAAACACAGATTAGTGGAGGATCTCGAAAAACTGCATTACCTGGCAGGGGAGATGGTTGCTTATGCCAAAACTAAAAATTAAATATCGAGTAGTAAAATACTTTAGAGGTGTCTGGCAAGGCGAATGGTATTACGACACAGAAGAGGAAGCCATTAAAGCCAAACGAGAAAACAACTACGCAGCTATGTACTCTCCTCAAACTAGGTACGAGTACGAGGGGACAATAGAAGTCGAGGAGGAAGACGAATGAGAGTCACAGAAGAGAATCCAACTTATCACGAGGCATACGATGACCATGTCGTAATGAGCCGATTTGAGCCAGGAGACCACCGGACCATTTATCGATTTGAGAATGGCTTTGGAGCAAACGTCTTGGACCACTTATGGAGCGGAGGCACAAAGCTGACGCAGGTAGAATTCGGCCGGCATGGGGAGATTCGATGCCTAGAGCCTGGAGCTGATTCAATCGGCACAATCGAGGGAATCGTAGATAAGGATGAGCTAGCGCGCCATCTTGAAACCATCAAAGAAATGGAGAAATTAAAATGAATTTTACAGTCCAAATCGGACGCTTGGCAAAAGACGTCGAGCTCCGTTATACACAACAAGGCACAGCAGTTGCTAACTTCTCTTTGGCAGTGAACAGGGACAGAACAGCTAATGGCGAGCCAGAGGCAGACTTCCACCGATGCACAGCCTGGGGCAAGACAGCCGAAGCGATAGCTAACAATACAGGAAAAGGGTCCAAGGTGGCTATTTGGGGGAAGGTACAAAATCGTTCATACGACAAAGACGGTCAAAGAGTCTACATCACCGAGATTATAGTTGATAGAATCGAATTCTTGAGTCCTAGGAACCAACAGCAAGGCCAGGGACAGGCTCAAACGTATAGCCAAGGCAATTACAACACTAACGCTCAAAACTCCGCACAGGCTAGTTTAGGGGCCGATACGTCATTCATTAACGAGGGACATCCAATCGACATAAACGAAGATGACCTTCCATTCTAGGAGAATTGATTATGAGACTAAAAAAAGAAGTTGAATATGTCCTGAGAGATGCTATCGGAAGGGTCGTTATGGTATCACCGAGAAAATCTGATTTGCACCGATACCTCAATGAAACATACCCTTTCCCTGATAGGAACATAATTGGAGATGGTAGACGAGAGTACAGAGAAAATGTGCTTCCCCACGAGTTCACCATCAAGCGTAGAATCAGATCATAGTCAGGAGGCGCGGTGTGAATTTGTTTAAAGGATTAGATAGCGAAAAAACAAAACAGGCAGCAAAAAACACATTGGAGGCTTACCGGTTTCTAAAACGTGTTTCCGGAGAAAAGTTCTCATCCAAAGTAACAGCTGTATACAGCTTTGAACCACGGTCGTACACGGGGACTGTAAGCAATCCTATCGAGTCACACATGGTTCGTCAAGTCGCCGCGCAACAACGAGTCGACGAGATAGAGCAGGCCATAAACATGATGACAGAGGCCTTCCACAAGCAACTGCTGTACGAGAAGTACTGCATCATGAAAGAGCGAAAAGATATCGAAATATACATGATGCTTGAGTACTCTGAGACGGAATTCTATCGTATGCTAGATGAAGCTCTCTTCAATTTTGCTGAGGTATATAGGCACGGAGAACTCCTGGTCTTCAAGGATGGACAAAGCTTTGAAGATTTTTTGGGAGTAAATTGAAAGTAAGTTGAAAGTGGATGGCAAGTTAACTGTGCTAAAATGATAGTATGAGGTAGGAAGGTAAACTGCCTCGTTGGCTTTTATCTCCTTAAGGAAAGCCAGTATATACCAACGAGAGGGTTCTTTCACACTTTCTCCCTCTCGTTAAAGTTTCGAGGAAGAATTAAGGAAGTTCGCTCGACTTGCGAGTCAAGAGGTGTCGGTTCGATTCCGGCCCTCGAAATAGCAATGTGATTTCCCCCTATAGTCAGATTGCGGAAAAATTTCTCTCCAATAGAGTACCCCTCAACGCCGAGACCGAGGGGTCTTTTATTTTTTTATGAAACGAGGTGATGTATTCATGAACGAGAGACAAAAACGCTTTGCCGATGAATATATCATCAGTGGCAACGCGACTCAATCAGCTATTAAAGCCGGATATAGTGAGAGGTCGGCTTATAGTACTGGAGAGCGCATGTTGAAAAATGTTGAAGTGGCGCGGTATATCAGTAAGCGGACACAAGAACTGCACGAGGAGAGGGCTATGACGGTAGCTGAGGCATTGGCTATCTCCGCAAGTATTGCTAGAGGTGAAATTCAGTATGGCAAGACAAGAAAGAGGGTCAAGACTTACTTCAATGGAGCCCTTGATGGCGAAGAGGTAACGGAAACGGAATACCAGTTTACACCGACGATTGAAGAACGGCAACGGTCGCTAGATCATATTCTTAAGGTAAACGGGGCTTACCTGGACCGTAAAGAGATTGACGTTACCGGCATGGTCCAATTCATCGACGACATCGGAATCGGTGATGATGATGGCGAATAAGAAACGAATGAGCGATTTTATTCCGAGGGCCTTTCATTCAGTATGGCGAGCGGCCTTTGACCCTGCCAAGCTCCACGTTGTCTGCAAGGGCGGCCGTGGCTCCGGTAAGTCGTCTGATATTGCGCATATCATTGTTCAGATGATAATGAGGTACGCGGTGAACGCCGTCTGTATCCGAAAGGTGGACCGTGACCTACAAGAATCGGTATTCGAGCAAATTATGTGGGCTATCGAGGAGCAGGGCGTGAGACACCTGTTCAAAATCAATAAGTCTCCGCTCAAAATAACTTATGTGCCTCGCGGGAATCAGATTATCTTCCGAGGTTTGCAAGACCCAAACCGCCTAAAGTCCTTAAAGTCTAGCCGATTTCCTTATGCGATTGCCTGGGTTGAAGAGTTGGCCGAGTTTAAGGCTGAAGATGAAATAAAGATTGTGACTAACTCTATCCTTCGTGGCGAATTGCCTGAAGGTCTTTTTTATAAGTTTTTCTACACGTACAACCCACCGAAACGAAAACAATCCTGGGTTAACAAGAAATACAACACCGCATTATTGCCGGCTAATACGTTCGTACACCACTCGACCTACCTTGATAACCCATGGATAAGCCAAGCATTTATCGAGGAGGCAGAGGCCACTAGAGATAGGTCACAGAGGGCGTATGATTGGGAATACATGGGCCTAGCAGTTGGGTCCGGCGTATCGCCATTAGAAAACTTAGTCTTTACGAAGATACCAGACGACCTATTCGACACGTTCGACAATATCCGCCAAGGCGTCGACTTTGGTTATGCTAACGACCCACTGGCTTTCGTTCGCTGGCACTACGATAAGAAAAGACGTCGTATCTATGCTATGGACGAGTACTACGGCGTTAAGATTAGCAACCGTAGGCTAGCCGAGTTTATCAAGGCCAAGCGGTACAATACGACCGACACCACAGCCGATAGCGCCGAGCCTAAGTCTATCGACGAGATAGTTTACGAGCATGGCGTGCCTAGGTTCTACGGAGCCAAGAAAGGGCCGGATAGTATCGAGTATGGCGAGCGCTGGCTTGACGACTTATACGAGATAGTAATAGACCCAGAGCGGACGCCTAATATTGCTAGAGAGTTTGAGAATATCGACTATGCGACCGACAAGGACGGCAACCCGAAAACAAGGTTAGTTGAGACTGACAACCACACAATCGACGCGACACGATACGCGTTTGAAAATGATATGAAGCAGCCAGGCATAACGGTTGGCTGGTAGAAAAGGAGGTAAAAAATGGCAAAATGGTTTGACTGGCTCAAGGAGCGCGCTCTTGTGGCTCTTGAGTTATCAGAGAAAGAAATACTCGAAATCGAGATTGGCGAGCATGTCATTAGCAAGAGACAGGCCACTATGATCGCTGCCGAAAAGTACTACAACAACGAGACCGACATTATCAACAAGAAACAGGATGTTGACTGGAAGAACAACGCGCAACTGCGCCTTGGACTATTCAGAAAGATTGTAGACCAAAAGACAGGCTATCTACTAGCCAAGGAGCCGACGATTATGTATGGGGGCGACGACCAAGAGGACGTTGCAATCAAGGAGGCACTGGACAAGGTCTTTGACGAGAGTCTCCTAAAAGAGATTAAGGCTATCGGACGAGAGGCCATTATCAAAGGTATCGCCTATGGTATTCCTTACTACGACGAGACTGGGACCTTGCGATTGTACAAAGTGCCGAGTCAACAAATCATTCCGTTCTATGCCGACGAGCGACGGACTATCGTTGACGCGTTTCTCCGTATCTATCCGCAAGTCGTTTATAAGATTGGCGGTAAAAAAGAGACCGAGATTCACGTTGAATACTGGGACGGCGAGGGTATTAAGTACTACAAGCTAAAGCAAGGCAAGCTAGTAGAGAATAGCGCCTATAAAGGCGTACAGCCTCATTTCCGCTACAAGGACGAGCAAGGCCAAGTCCATAGCTACAACTGGGAGCGAGTGCCGCTTGTGGTATTCAAGTACAACGAGCAAGAGCAGTCCTTGTTAGAGCAAGTTAAGTCAATCATTGACAACATCGAAATGCAAGCCTCTGTTAATGCCGACTTGCTGGCCGACATTCCTAAGTTTATTTATATCCTTAAGGGCTACGGAGGCGAGGAGTTAGAGACATTCCTAAGCCAACTAAACCTCTACAAGGTTATCAAGATTCGCGACGGAGGCGGAGGAGTTGACAAGCTCCAGGCCGATATCAAGACAGAGTCGGTTGAGTCGGAGATTGCGCGCAACCGTAAAATGTTATACGAGGCAAGCCGAGCGATTGACACCCAGGACGAGAACCTGGGCAATGCTAGTGGGCAAGCTCTCAAGTGGCGCTATCTATCGCTAGACCTCGACGCTAACGACTTCGAGAATGAGTTACAGGCGTCTATCCGCTTGTTTATGTGGTTCGTTGCCAATGATATCAAGAACAAGACCGGCCGAGAGGTGGACCTGGAGAAGTTCCGCTATATCTTTAACCGCGACACGATCACAAACGAATCGGAGGCTATCCAGGACGCGCGCAACTCTATCGGTATCTTAGACGCTCGGACTATCCGCGAGCAGCACCCTTGGTACAGTCCGGAGGTCGAGGAGCGCCTAGCCGAGGAAGAAGAAAAGGCCGAGTTAGTCCTAGGCTATGACTTCGGACACAGCCACGACCACCCACCGGAAGAGGATAAAGAGCCAAAAGAAAAGGAGTGATAATCGATGGTTAGCCACAACTACTGGCTGAAACGAGCGTCACTCCAAGACTCTCTTATGCGAGCAACCGAAGACGAAACAATTAAGCGAATCAATGACCAGCTGGCCATCCTTGAAGATGACCTGGTCAAAGAAATTCACACTTTCTATTCACGGTATGCTCACGATAACCGGATGACCCAGGCTGATGCGATGAAGTACCTGACAGACGATGAGCTAAAAGAATTTCAGAACGTCAACCTGGCGCGCTTCAGAGAAATGGCCTTAGATCCAAAGACTGACCCCGCATTGTTAGATGCCTTGTCTTATCGTCACCGCATTTCTCGCAAGCAAGCGATGATTCACGAGATACAGCGCAAGACGAGGGAAGTGTATTCCAGCTCTGGGGCGATATCAGCGACAGTTGGCAAAGGGCTCGCTAGTGGCTATATCAAGACCGCTGCTCAGGTAGGTAAGGATATGGCGCAAGCTGGCATATTATCTATCAAACCTGCTATCAAACTTAATGATGACCTGATTCTTCGTCGGATGTCGTCTAAATGGTCAGGGAAAGAGTTTTCTAGCCGGGTATGGACCCAAGGGCAAGAACACTTTAATTCAATTCGAGAAACATTGGATAAGGCGTTAACTGGCGGTTGGAGTCTCGACAAGACGGTCCTGGAACTCCGCAAACGGACAGGCGTAGCAAGACATAATGTTGAGCGCCTGGTCCGAACTGAAATGACTGCCTACAACACCATGGCAAACTATGATATGTATAAGGCGCTGGGAGCCAAGACGTATAAGATTGAGGCTATCCTGGACTCCAAGACGTCAGATATTTGCCGACACCAAAACAACAAAGTCTATCTCATGGATGATTTTGCACCAAGGACTACCGCACCGCCTTTTCATGTGCACTGTCGGAGCAAGATTATACCGACAACGCCTGAGGAAGAGTCTGAATTCTTGGGATCTCACGGCTATGGTTCGCCTGATGATTCTAGTGATGAGCTAGACCAGGACGGTCAATCTACCTCTTGTCGCAAGCCGTCGCTTGACGAGGTCGTGCAAATGTATGCAGACCGGGCGAGAGAGTTGAGCGAGAAGTATGGTCTGCAAACTGTGGAACAGGTGCAGGCTATACGTAATTCGCCATCCGAACCTGACAAACACCAAGCGGATGCCTTGAGTAAAGAAAAATTGGCTGAGATAGCTAAGGTTGAGAGGGCCATAACTAAAGATATGAAAAGGATGGCCAAGGAGTCTGATGGTTATCTGGCCGGGCTCGAATTTCGTCTGAAGTCGCAGGAATCACTAGCTCGTAAAATTATTTCTGATTCAATCAATGAGGGGATAAGCCTAAAGGAAGCTGCTAGCAAAATTCGCGACGTCCTTAGGTATACTACAATTTTTGACGGTGAGTCATTTGTAGAAAACTATGAAACTATGAATAGGCTTTTAAATTCCGGAGAATATGGTATAATCAAAGTGAAGAATACTTGGCCACTACCATCTCCATACAAAGGAGTTAACACGACTTTGGAAAAAGACGGTACTCTATTCGAAATGCAATATCACACCAAAGAAAGCTTTGACCTTAAAAATGGTGAGTTGCATAAGCTTTATGAAGAGTTCCGTAAGGATGGGCTTAGTGATGAAGAAAGAGCAAGCATCAGCAAAAAGATGTTTAATTTAAGTAATAAACTGAATCCGCCTAGAGGGATAGAAAATATCGAATCGAAGTAAGGTGATTAAAATGAAAAAGTACTATGTGACTACAAGTGAAAATCCTAAAGTACTCAAATTTGATGTTGATACTATGTATGTATTTGATGGTGGATGGAAAGCTAGCTTTTACTGGTTTGATAAAATCCTTGTAAGTGACTACGTCGATTTCGATGAAATAACAGAAGAAAAGGCCTACGAACTCATTGGTCGTATGGTCGCCTAATTCTAGCACCTTTCGAGGTGCTTTTTCTTTGCCCAAAAAACGGAGGTGATCCAATATCTCGCAGACCAGCGTTACGGTCAACCGTCCTGAGCATGACGGCATAAACTGCTTATTTTTTATTTCTCCGGTGCCGTAACACCGAATAAAAACGAAGGGAAGATGTTTTATGAAGCGTGAAGAATTACGCGCTCTAGGCTTGACCGAAGAGCAGATTGAGAAAGTAATGGCCGAGCATGGCAAATCGCTAACCGAGGTAAATGCTAAACTGTCCGCTGCAGAGGAGAGCAAGAAAGCATTAGAGACCCAGTTGGCGGCCCGTGACAAGGACATTAAAGAGCTCAAGAAAGGCTCGGAAGACAACGCCGAATTAACTAAGAAGTACGAGGAATTAGAGTCCAAGTACAAACAAGAGAAAGCTGACTACGAACAGCAAATCAAGGACACCAATCTAAACCACGCGGTGGACATGGCCCTAACAGGTAAAGTACATGACGCCGGTATCGTCCGAGGCTTGCTAGACCGTACGAAGCTAACCATTGACGAGCAAGGCCAATTAGGAGGCTTAGACGAGCAGCTTAAAGGCCTATCCGAGTCAAAACCGTTCCTGTTTATTCCAACAGAAGGCAATACAGGAACTAATCCGTCGTTTAACGGAGCGAGACCGGCTGGCGGACAACCAACGCCACAAGTAACGCCTCCGTCTGGTGATGAAGCGCTATTCTTAGCCGGATTCGACAGCGTATAAGCCACTATCAAATCAAATCTATTTAGAAAGAGGTAAATATTATGCCAGTAAACTATGCACAAAAATTTAGTCCTAAAGTAGACGAGCGCTTTGCTCGCGAGGCTCTATCTCATGGAGCAGTCAACCAAAACTACGATTTCGAGGGCGTGGACACCGTTAAGGTCTACTCCGTACCAACCGCCGGCATGAATGACTACAAGACAACCGGCATGACTCGCTACGGTACTGCGGCAGACTTGGAGAACACCGTTCAAACGCTCACGTTAACCAAAGACCGCTCATTTACTTTTGTAATCGACCGCAAGAGCGAGCAAGACACTCAAGGCGTTATGGAGGCCGGTAAGGCTTTAGCACGTCAGTTGTCCGAGGTTGTCATTCCAGAGATTGACATCTACCGATTCGCGAAGATTGTAGCCGGTGCAGACGCTACTCAAGTCAAGACAGCAGCTATTACTAAGACCAATGCTTATGAGGCATTCTTAGACGCTCAAGTTGCCTTGACTGATTCAAAAGTGCCAGTTGTTGGCCGTATCGCTTATGTAGGCCCTCAATTTTACAAGAATATCAAGTTAGACCCAGCGTTCATCAAGTCCGGTGACTTGGCACAAGAAACCTTAATCAAGGGCCAAGTAGGGGAAATCGACGGTGTTGCTATCGTCTTAGTTCCTACGAGCTACTTACCAGATAAGGTTGAGTTCTTCGTAACCCACCCAGTGGCTACAACTGCGCCAGTTAAGTTGCAAGACTACAAGATCCATGACAACCCTCCAGGTATCAACGGTAAGTTGGTAGAGGGTCGCGTTCGCTATGACGCTTTCGTATTGGATAGCAAGAAGAAAGCTATCTACGTACACAAGAAAGCCTAATTTAGGAGGTAGCTAGCATGGCTAAATTAGAAACAGGTCAAGTGCTCTTGTCCAAGGACGGTCAAGAGCAAGTGCTATCAAACGACGTAATGATTAGCGCGTTTGAGAACAGCGGTTGGGAGGTCGTACAAGATGAACGAGCAACAGAAACTGAAGCTCCAGCAGAAATTGGCGAGCCTAGCCTTGCTAACGAAGCGCCGACTGAGGCTGAATAATAACCTTGAATTAGCAGAGGACGAGCACCTGGACTATATCCTTGCGGAGTTAGTCCAGAGAGTGCTCAACTATTGCAATATCGAGGAAATACCGGACGAGTTAGACTATACGATTGCACGTATGGCAGACCTCGCACTAAGACAGGCCACAGGTCATTTAGACGGTGAGGCTAAGACAATCAAGGTTGGAGACACGTCTGTTAGCTTTGATATCGACGCGGCCACTAAGGCACTTAACAGCCTTATGGGAGACTTTGAGGGCGAACTTAACGAGTTCCGCCGCTTGAGGTGGTAGCCATGGCTAAGATTAACCACGTCTTATCCAAGGCGCGTGGAGCCATTGATTGGACCTACGACAAGACCATGTCGGTTATGGAACAGACGTCTTATCGCAAGCCAAATGGCGCCACAGGCTCTAAATTCGGACCAGTACAAGGCAAGGCCAACATACCTTGCCGCGTATCTGTCCAAAGGCTCAACAACACTATGATTGACGAGGCCAACAAGCTTGAAGTAGTCGAGAAGTTATTCTGCCAGCCTGATATCGAAATCAAAGCCGGAAGCCAGCTATTGATTGGCGACGTTAAGTACACCGCTACAAATGAGCCTTTCGTCTATCCAACTCATCAGGAAGTGGTGATAGAGCGTGCCGGATGGATATGATTATTCAGAAATCATAGAATTCAACAATCGAGTAGATAGAGCGCAAGAAATTGTGGACGAACTTATCCGAGAAACTATAAAGGAGATTGCGTTAGACTTTCTCACAGTAGTAAAGGGAAAGACGCCTGAAAAAACTGGGTTGCTCAAAGATCGTTGGAAAATTGGTGAAATACAAAGAAAAGGCGACGATTACGTGATTGAGGTATTCGATAGCGTAGATTATGCCAGCTTTGTTGAAGATGGACACCGAACCCGAAAAGGGAAGGGCAAAAAGAGTTCTCGAATTAACTCAAAATTTTGGGTCGAGGGACGCTTTATGATGAAGCTAACCGAGGACGACATAAGGATGAAGATGCCGAGATATCTTCAAAAAATGGAAAAAAAATTAGCAGAGGAGTTGTTTAAGAACCTTGGATAACGTAAAGAATCTCTTAATCGCTCAACTGCGCGAGCGATTCAACGACACAGAGGTATACGATGAACCGATTCAGCAAGGTTTGTCGTTACCTTGTTTTATTATTAACGCAAAAAAAGCCACTCACATGCGTCTGGTGGGCGACCAAATGCTAACCCATCTATTCCTATTCCTTACATACTATCCGCGTGAGAGCGAGGATAAGAGGGCGGAAATGGAAGGTGTTATGGCAGAGTTCTATTCTGGTACGTGGAAGTACCTCCAAGGCAAGCATCATATCCATAATTTGGACATGGAGCACAACGACGAGGTGCTAACGATTAGCTTTACGATTGATATCCATCACGTCATGGCTAAATCAGACACAACCAAAATGGATGCTCTGGCTGGTACAGTGGCAGTTAAAACAGAGGATGACAGCCCTCAAATAAAAGGCCTGGAGCGCAAGCTAAAGGTCAAATAAACAATAAAGGAGTAATGATAAATGACGTGGACAACACAAAATAAGCGTCTGCCTGGTGCATACGTGAACTTTAAGGCCCGTAAAGAGCAAAAAGCCTTGGTATCCGGCGAGGGTATCCCGGCTTTAATGCTACAAGGTCAAACTTTAGCAGCGCCTGGCTTCCACACAATCCACCAAGGCGAGGACCTAGTTAAGTTCTTCGGACCTAATGCTAAATCAAACCTAGTTGCCGAGGCATTAGCAGTGGCTAACAAAGTCTTGGTGTACGTTCCAGCGGTTAGTGGCGGTGTTAAGGCAACCGGCACGTCCGGAGAATTTACTGTTACAGCGGTCAAAGAGGGCGCAGACGGTAATAACATCATGGTAATGGCTGGAACAGCTGGAGGCGAGTCAGTAGTGCGTACACTCGTTAATCGAGTTGAGGTTGACTCTCAAACACTCAAAACAGGGGAGTATCCAAAAGCCAACGACTATGTCACTTTCTCAGGTAACTTGCCACCAGCTGGACCACCTAAGCAAATTCAGCTTGCTGGTGGTGTAGACGGCACGATTGACACATCAGTCGAGAAGTTTATTAGCGAGTTATCCAAACAAGACTTCCGCGTTGTGGCTTATGGCACTGACACAGCCGACGACAAGAAGAAACTTGTTGACGCAGTCAAAGAGTGGCGGAACGAAGGTCGCGCGATCGTGGCAGTCATCAACAACTATGCTGAGGCCAACAACGAAGGCATTATCTCTGTCGACAACGGTGTAACCTTGGCCGACGGTACGAAGCTGTCTTCTAAAGAGGCTATCTATCGAGTGGCTGCTCTATCTGCGACTGCCGGCTCTAAGAGCCTCACACACGCCGAGTATGTTGGCGCTATCGACTGCGACGCTAAGACTCCACAAGAGCTTGCTCAAGCAATCGAAAAAGGCAACATTGTATTCCGCATGTTCCGCGGCCGCGTACTGATTGCACAAGACGTCAACACACTTGTAACGCCTCTTGACGGTCAGAACGACGACTTCAAAAAGAACAAGCTAGTGCGTACCATGGACATTATCGGCGAGGCTATCCAAGCGGTGTTCGTTGAGAACTTCGTCGGTCAAGTAGTCAACGACATTGACGGACGCGAGTTATTCAAACAGCATCTGATTGTGCGAGTGCTTGACCCGCTCGTGGCACAAAGTGCTTTAACCTATAGTGCGGACGACATCAAGGTTATGGAAGGTTCTCAAAAAGAGGCTATCCTGGTAACCCTTGGCGTTAAGTTAGCCGATGCTATGGAAAAACTCTACGTGACAGTAGAAGTAAAATAGGAGGTAAACTATGCCAAATTTAATGAATCAAAACGACACTATCTCTTCCAAGGAAGGGACAGTGTTCGTTACCGTTGATGGTAAGAACATTCCATTTGCTGAAATTATCGAAATGGAAGCCAAGGTTGAGTTAAAGACAACCGACGTTACACCGCTCGGACAACGCATGACGAGTAAAAAGGTAGTTGGGGCAGAGGGTACAGGGAGCGTTAAGTTCTACTATCAAAACCCAGCGGTCCGCAATATCGTCGCGAACTATGTCAAAGAGGGTAAAATTCCGGAGGTATCTATCAAGTATGCCAACGACGACCCAACTTCTCACGCTGGCAGAAACTCCGGTGTCCTTAAAGGCGTCATCTTCGAGAAAGCCTTGTTATTCAAGGCGTCAGGCGAAAACAACGTCCTAGAAGATGAAACTGACTTTAGCTTCAACGACATCGAGATTTTAGAGACATTTAAGCAAGCCTAGACTAACCGAAAAAGGAGATAATCAATCATGACATCTATCAAGTCGTTCTTGAAGAAGAACAAGAAGAAAACCGAAAACATCAAACTGAAGCTTGAAAGCTTTGACGAGCATATCGAGCTTCGTATCATTTCTGGTCGCGAGTATGACGCTATCCAGGACAAGTGCTACGTCAATAAGCCAGGTCGCAAAGGACGTCAAGAGCGCGTGCTAGACATGTCCAAGTTTAACAACTTGCTATGTAGCGCGTCCGTTGTCGTTCCAGACTTGCAAAATGCGGAGCTACAAGAGTCTTATGGGGTCCGTGGCGAACAGGACCTATACGGCGAAATGTTCACTTTCGCGGATCACCTGAAAATCTTAGAGGCAATCTCTAACGCGAGTGGCCTAGATAACTTTGACGATTTGGTGGACGAGGCAAAAAACTAATCAGAGAGGACAGTGAGAGCGGACTAGCTCATGCTGCCCTCCATAAATTCCATGTATTGCCTAGTCGATGGGTGTCAATGAGCCGTGAGGAAAAAGCATTCCTCGCGGCTTCTTTGGTTATCTACGGTGAAAGTCTGGACGAACAAAGAAAAGACATCGAAAGAAAGAGGAGGTGAGTAAGTGGCCGGTATCAATACAGCGATTAGCCTTACGGACCGCATAACTGGGACACTCAATAAGGTAGCCAATACGCAAGAGCGCGTAGCTAGGTCTGCTGAAAGAATGAACCAAAACACGCGTAAAATCGCACCAGCGCAAATCGAAATGGGTAACTCCGCTCAGATGGCTGGCGGTAAAGTCGCGAATATGTGGGCCAAGTTCAAAGGATATGTCATTGCCCTGTTTGCTATACAGGCGGTCACTAGGGCGCTACGGGCGCTATTCGGGGCCTCCGATACTTTTTCTAGTATCCAGGCCAGGTTAAACCTCATAAATGACGGTTCGCAAACGACCGCTCAACTCAATGAAAAGATATACAGGACCGCGCAAAGGTCGCGAGCCGAGTATACAGCTATGGCGGCGTCAGTTGCCAAGCTAAACATGCTAACTAACGGAGTGTTCAAGAACAATGACGAATCTATCCGATTCTTAGAGTTGGTTAACAAGTCATTTACGGTTGCAGGTGCTAGTGCCGAGGAGCAAAAGAGCGCCATGCTTCAGTTGACCCAGGCTATGGCTAGTGGACGACTGCAAGGCGACGAGCTTCGGTCTATCTCCGAGAACTCGCCAATGATTTTACAAGCCATTGAAAAGTACGCCGGCATCAGCCGAGCGGAGCTTCGGAAAATGGCCGCCGAGGGCAAGATTACCTCGGAATTGATTAAAAACTCTATCTTTGCTGCTGCCGAGGATATCGAGAGTAAGTTCTCCAAAGTGCCAATGACCATTGGTCAGGCATGGACGACGTTCTTAAACTATCTCCAAATGAGATTGCAACCAGTATTCCAAATGCTCCAGGAAGCTCTGCGGTCTGACGAGTTTAAGCAATTCGCGGCGGCTGCTACAGTAGCGATTGACGCACTAGTTTGGAGCGTCATGTTCCTGGCTCAAATCCTTGGAATTGTATGGAATACAGTAGTTAGCATTTATCAATTCTTCGCTTCTAATTGGAGTACGATTGGACCGATTGTAACTGGTATCGCGGCTGCACTAGCGGTCGTATATGGATATATGCTAGCTATGCGGATAATCGAAGCTATTCGCGCTGCTTGGGAAGCCTTGAATACAACCGTTAAGGTATTCAACATGTTAGTTGCGGCTAACCCTATCGTGGCTATCGGCTTAATCGTCATAGCAATTCTGATTGGTATTTCAGTCGCTACTATCGGCGTCGGCGAGACAGTCGAGTTAGTATTCGGAATTATCGGCGCTGCCTTGTATGGTCTAGCAGCGTTAGCATTTAACATCTTTATCGCTATCTGGAATATCGTCGTGACGGTGGTCGAGGCCATTGTCAACGCCTTTATCATGGGGGTTGATTTCATCAAGACGCTTTGGTGGGGCTTCTTAGTCGTCATAGGCACGATAGCCGAGACGATTGCTAACATCTTTATCGACGTCATTAACTTCTTGCTTGAGAAGTGGAACGACTTCGGCCATGGAATGAACCAACTCTGGTACAACATAGGCAAAGGCGTCGCGAAGATGGCAGAGGCTGCTGGCGGTGTCGTTGACGGTCTTATTAACGCTGTTCTTGGTGGTATCGAGGACATGATTAACAAGGCTATCGGCGGTATCAATGGCATGATTGAAGCGGTCAATAAGATACCTGGCGTCAATATTGGCGCTCTAACCAACGTATCGCTTGGGCGGTCTAGTATCGCTAGCTCTGCTAAGGCATGGGGCGACGCCATGGCTGCACCGGTCAAAGGGGCAGCTGCTAAGCTAGAGCGTATGCAAGGCATTGCTAAAGGCCTAGCTGGTGACAAGCCACAAGGCTCTCAATTATGGACCGCCCCAAGAGGCTCATTCGCCGACATTGGTTCTGCGGTCACTGACGGTTACAATGCCGGTAAAGGCTTTGGTAAAGGTATTGTTAATGGCGTCCAAGGTATCTTGGACAAGGTCAATAACGCCATGAATATCGGTGCTCACAACCCACTTAACCCAGGCGACCCTGGACTCGGTGGGGTCGGTGGTGCGACACCATTTGACCCTTCAATGCTCGGTGGTGGAAATGGCAAAGGTCCTAAAGGCGGTAAGCTTGACAAGGTCGACGAAGTTGGCTTGTCTGACGAGTACATGAAGCTGATAAAAGATGTGGCCGAGATGAAATGGCAACAGAACTTTATCACGATTAAGCCAGAAATCGTCAATAACCTTGAGGTTAAAGACGATAGAGACACGCAAGACTTTATTGCGAAGTTCAACGACCAACTGCTTGACGCGGTCGAGAACCAAGCAAGCGGTCTGCTTCATAACTAAAGGAGGTAGACCATGAAACTTTACATTAAAGGCGAGGACGGAACACTCTTTGAGTTACCTGTCCTGCCTGAAGAAATCTCGATTGACGAGAACCAAAAGATAGAGACCGTTGAGGTGTTGAGTGCCGGGGAAATTCCTATCCCAGGCTATCAAAGCCTTGTGACGTTCTCTATCACGTCATTCTTGCCAACTGTTAAAGACGGTAACTACATTTCCAATGGCGTCGACGCTTTGACGATCATTGACAAGCTACGACGTTGGAAGAAGTCAAATACACCGGTGAGGGTCGTCCTCACTGGTATGTTTGGCGCCAACATGAAGAACGCCAACGTGAACGAACTATATTTGATTACCGACTTTAAGACGTCCTCATCGTTTGGTTACGAGACGGACATCAAGTACACAATCAAGTTCTTGGAGTGGAAGAAGCTGGCGCCTCGTAAGCTCGAAGTGCCTAAGCCTAAGCCAACGGAGCCGGAGAAGAAACCACCTGCGGTCGTAACTCCTCCGCAACCTCAAAGACCGGCAACTACTCCACCTAAGCCGAAAGAGGCGCCTAAACGCTATCACACTGTGGTATGGGGCGATTGCCTATGGATGATAGCACGCAAGTATTATGGCGACGGTTCGCAATGGCGAAAAATCTATGAGGCGAATAAGTCCAAGATTAAGAATCCTCACTGGATCTATCCTGGACAGGTGTTCTTAATACCATGAGTGCCTTAGAGAAAATCGCCTTAATCGTCCAAAACATCAACGGTGGCGACATCTACGACTTGGCGCCTGTCACTAAGACAGTCAACTGGAAGACCAAGCGAAAGGGCGCGCCAGCTAGCCTAGAAATAGAGCTAGTGACGGACATAGCCTTTGACTATGGCTCTGTTATCGTCTACCAAGCCGACTCAACTAACCTATTTGCTGGTAAGTTGTTTAAGGTCAAGAGAGCCAAGCAGAACCAAGTGACGTTAGTCTTTTACGACCAGCTAAAGTATCTGCTCCGCAATAACTCTTACGTCATCAAGGACAAGACATTAGCAGACGTCGTTAAGATGATAGCAAATGATTATAGCCTGGACGTCGGCGCGCTCAATGCGCCCAACATCAAGCTGCCAACTCTGCTCAAAGAGGACAAATCAGCCATTGACATTATCCAAGAGTGCCAAGACCAGACCATCATCAACACTGGCCGCATGACAGTGTTCTGGGATGACGTTGGCAAGCTAAGACTCGATATGCCGGAAAACATGAGAATACGGACCGTCCTAGCAGACGCGTCGATTATCTCTGACTTCTCATGGGAAGGCTCAATCGAGGACTCTGCTAACCTGGTAAAACTGGTCCAAGAGAACAAGCAAGCCGGTCGACGTGACGTCTATATCCAGTACGACTCGAACCTTCAAAAAAAGTGGGGTATTCTCCAATTTTATAAAAAGGTCGACGAAAAAATGAATGAGGCACAGATTAAGCAAATGGCCGAAATGTACCTCAAGCTAAAGTCCAAGCCTAGCGAGACGGTTACACTATCGTTTTCAGTTGGCGACTATGACTTTAGAGCCGGTCGAGCAGTCTATGTGGACGTAAAGGAAATCAATCTCCATGGTTGGTATCTCTTAGACGAGGTCAACCACAAGGTAGACGCTACCGGTCATAGCATGGAGTGCAAGCTATTTATACCGAGAGAGGGGGCTAGCTAATGGCAGATTTTGATATCGAGCTTATTAAGAAACTCATTGAAAAAACTATCGCCAACATGCAGCCGGCGACAATGGCGACTGGGACGGTTGTTAGTATCAATCCTCCGAAAATAGCGATTGACAACAAGAACAATCTTGTTATCCCAGAGGAACTATTCACTATCACTTGGGGAGGTAAGCTAACCTCCGAGTATCTGAACAAGAAAGTATTCATGTTCCGACAAGACGGAGGGGGCCATTACTATGTATTTAGTGGTGGTTATGAGTATCAGAAGATAGGCCAGACGCTCTACGGTAACTTAGGCACGACCGTTAACTTTGACGTGCCAGACCGCCTCAAATTCATGGAACAAATGATTCGGCTCTGCGTTAAGTACGCGCGCAACCTCAAAGCCTCGGTATCTATCGCCCAGGCTATGCTTGAGAGTGGCCTAAGCCCAACAAACAAAGGTAGTGGCCTAGCCCTCAAGTATAATAACTGGTTCGGTATCAAGGCCGGCAGTTCTTGGACTGGTAAAGTGACTAATCTATCCACGCAAGAGGACAACGGAAGCGGTGGCCTGTACACGATACAAGCCGGTTTCCGGTGGTATGACTCTATGGAAGATTCTGTCAAAGACCACGAAGCTATCTTTGACTCTGCCTGGGCCAAGAGCCATTATGCTCGCGTGCTATCCGCTACGACAGCAGAGGCTCAATGCTATGGCCTACAAGGCACTTACGCTACCGACACAGCCTACGCCGGCAAGTTGATTAGGATAATTAACTCCTACGACCTCAAGAAGTTTGACGACCTCAAGCCAGCCAATGCTACAGGCACTAACGAAAAGCTAGAGGCTATGATTGGTTGGTTCCAATCGAAGTTGGGCAAGGTGTCCTATTCCATGGCCGCTCGTGGCGGTCCGTACTCTTATGATTGCTCTAGTGCGGTGTTCAGTGCCATGAAGCATGCCGGTATCGTGCCGGCCGGTACCCCATTAGGCTCGACTGAAACGCTATTCGGTATGCGTGGCAGATTGCTCAAGGAGATTAGCCGGTCAGAGGTCCGCCGAGGCGATATCTTCGTTTCTGGCGTACCTGGCTATTCTTCGTATGCTGCCGGTCATACTGGCGTATTTATCGACAATCAGAGAATTATCCACTGCACCTATTCTAAGAATGGTATTGCAATCACTCCGGCCGCCGGTTGGATGGGGTCGCCACCTCACTATTACCGGTTGCAGATTTAGGAGGTGCACAATGACAAATGACATTAATCGATTGCTAAGTCAAGTGACTGAAGTAATCACCGAAAAGCCAATAGAACCGTCGCTTACGCTCGACGAGACCAATATCTACCGCGAGATAGACGGGCTAGAGGCATTGAAGCAAACAATCAATCATATCTTAACCACAGAGCGGTATTCGTTATCTATTTACGATCACAGATACGGAGTCGAGTTCGACCAGTACATAGGCCAGCCAATGGACTTTGTAAAGGCCGATATCAACCGCATAATCAAAGAGGCGCTTATGGAGGACGACCGAATTAACGACGTCCATAGCTTCGAGCATGAAGTCAAAGGCTCCGAATTGCATGTGTCCTTTGTGGTTGAGAGCAAACTAGGAACATTGAACGGGGAGGTGCAACTTGCTAAAGATTAAGACTTATGACGAAATCATGGCGGACGTCCTGGCGCGATTTCCGGACAAGTACGACAAGCGTCAAGGCTCCGTCTTATGGAACCTATGCGCGCCTCTAGCGCAAGAACTAGCCATCCAATACGCGCAACTAGAGGACATGGAGCGCCAATTCTTCCTAGATACGTCAGAGGGCGACTTCTTGACGCGTCTAGCGGCCCAGTTCGGCGTGACTCGCTTGCCGGCTACTTCGGCTATTCGAGAGGTCCACTTCCAAGAACCCGTGCCGATTGGTACTCGTTTTTCCGTCGTGGATAGCACGCACAACTTCCGCGTATTAGAGCGCAAGCCAAGTGGCGAATACCTGCTTATTGCAGAGACGCCAGGCAAGGAGGCTAATGGCGTGGACGGTTCGCTTATCAATATTGACGTACTCCAGGAGTTTTCCGGCGCCATTTTAGGCAACGTGGTCGTACCTGGTGAGGATATCGAAAGCGACGACGCCTTGAGGGTACGAGCCACCAAGTACATTAAGACGCCTACTCTTAATGGTAACCTGTCCCAGTAC
Organism: Abiotrophia sp.; assembly: GCF_057275535.1. Taxonomy (NCBI): domain Bacteria; kingdom Bacillati; phylum Bacillota; class Bacilli; order Lactobacillales; family Aerococcaceae; genus Abiotrophia; species Abiotrophia sp. The sequence goes on along the minus strand of NZ_DBHIRJ010000002.1, from coordinate 5,885 downwards.
GAAAAATGGGCCGACGAGTTCGAGGGCGTTGGCTCCGTATTTATGCAGCCACTACATGCCGGACCGAACACGCTCAAGCTATCCATTACTAATGCCAATGGCGAGGAAGCTAGCGCAGAGTTAGTTAAGAGGTTCCAAGACTTCCTAGATCCAGAGCCAAAAGGTCACGGTAAGGGTGTCGCGCCAATCGGTGCTTATGTAACGGTCCAAAGCGTCCGGACACAGGAAGTTACGATTGCAGCGGACATCAAAATTAAGGATGACGCCGAGATTGAGGTTATTAAAGCAGATGCCACTAAAGCACTTGCTAACTATCTCAAGACTGAGGCCTTCCAAGAAAAAGAAGTCCGAAGCTACAAGGTTGCTACTATCATTGATAGAGTCCATGGCGTTAAAGACGTCGATAACTTGTTAATCAATGGCACAACCAGCTCTGTCGAATTACCTGTTGAAATTCTGCCGAAATTAAGAGAGGTGACTCTGAATGTCAGATAGCAAATTAGTCAAGGATAGAATGCTAAATGCTAGCCCTATCCAAGACGAAAAAGTAGAGGCTCTAATCATGGCTCAAGTGCCGGAGGCAGAGCTTATCACTGACATTATCGAAGCCGAGCAAACACTCTTGTTTCTGCCATATGCAGACGAGGGACATATCGACCGATGGGAAAAATCTCTAAGCCTCAAGGCGGTATCTAATGACCTTGAGGAGCGACGACGGTATTTAATTACAATGATTAGCTCTAAGCTCAAGGTATCGACTGATACCTTGGCAGAGCTATCACAGAGCTTTACAGGCGTACAATCGCTTGTGTCCGTCGAAGGCTCAAACGTTAAAGTACGGTTCCTTGGAGAGCTGCCGAAGGTCTCGCTTAATCGATTTACCAACTATCTTAAAGCGGTCATCCCAGCTCACTTAAACGTCGGTATCAATGTAGAAGCACCAATGCTAGCGCCAGTATTCATTGTGGCCTCGATACCTTACCACGAAACAACACTTAAATTTAACTAGAAAGGAGCTAATCAATGAGTAAATATTTTATTCAACCGGTCGTGACTAACGCCGGTCGTGCCGCTCTAGCCAAGGCTCTAGCAGCTAAAGAGCCTATTACATTTACGCGCATGGGCATTGGTACTGGCCGAAAGACTGAAAAAATCGAGGCCATTACTGCCTTGGCCTCCGAGAAAATGTCTTTGCCTGTATCTCAAGTCAAAGCGCCTCAACTGTACGATTTTAGAGTAGCCGGACGGCTTACTAACTTCGAGGCCGAAGAAGAGTTTACCGTTACCGAAATCGGTATTTTTGCCAAGGTCGGCAACGAGCCGGAAGTGCTCTATATGTACACAAGCGCCGAGGCCGGCGACCTCATTCCTAAAAGTAGGGAGGCTATCCTGGTCCGCGACTACGAGTTCAACGTCCGTATTTCAAGCAACGGCGAGGCGAAAGTGACTTACATTCCGTCAACATCCACATTGGCTAAGAAGTCCGAGGTCAATGAGGTTAAAGAGGCGCTAGAAGACTTTAAGGAAGAAGTCTTTATGAAAGTGGATGGAGAGGCTCTTAAGTCCAAAGCTGCCAACATCGAATCCTCTATCAACGAGCACAAGCTCAAAAAAGATAACCCTCACGGAGTTACCAAGGTACAAGTTGGATTAGGAAACGTGACAAACGTTCAACAAGCGCCAAAGACAGAGTTTGACATGCACAAGAACGACACGAATATACATGTCACCACACAAGACAAGGCCAACTGGAACGGTAAGATTAGCAAGCCTGACTTTGACGCTCATAAGACTAACTATAATAACCCGCATGTTGTAACTAAGGCACAAGTTGGATTAGGTAATGTCGACAACGTTAAGCAGGCTAGCAAAGTGGAATTTGACGCTCACAATAGCGACAATAACCGTCACGTTACGACTGCCGAGAAAGCAACTTGGAATAGTAAGGCTAGCGGTGTGCACTCACACCCGACAAGTCAAATCACAGGCTTAGACACTAAGCTAGCTGGCTATGACGGCCACCTTGGCAACAAGAACAACCCTCATGGCGTCACAAAGGCACAGGTAGGTTTGAACAATGTGGACAATGTCAAACAGGCTCCAAAGACCGACTTTGACGCGCTTAAGGCCGATTACGATGTAAAGGTGCCTTCTCTTAACCAATACCGCATCAATACCGGTAGTGCTGCTAGATATGAATGTCCAAAAGGCACTGATTTAGCAACATTCCTCAAAGGTTCAACTGTGCCAAATGGTTTGTACGTAATTAAAGACCTTAACACTAACCGATATCTGCGGGTAGTTAAGCAGGACTCGTCCAACATCTATTGTGACTCGATTCTCGGAGACGGTCATTACATCTATGTGATCGCCAATGGGCAAACATTAGGGTGGCAACAAGACGGGCCTGTTTCAGGCGAAAACAGCAATGGTAACTGGACTAAGTTCCCAGACGGAACTTTGATTTGCTGGGGCCTGCCTCGTATTGATTATGGTGGTGCAGTCTACTCACCAATCAATACGATCACATTCCCTATGGCTTTTGCTAAGCATCCAGGTATTAGCATTACACCTTACCTATCGCCAGCATCCGAGTCATTTAAGCGACTCCCTGGCGTCAACATTGTGGACCAGAACCTGAGAAACTTCAGCTTCACAGTCGGAGACAATGCCGGTGGACGTGCTGGGTCTTATATGTGGGCTTACTGGATTGCTGTTGGGAGGTGGAAATAATGAAGATTAGATTTACGGAGCAAATTGGCAATGGCGAGCGTGTTTCCTACGAGATTAACAACGCGCATGTCCTAAAGGTCTCTATCGCCTTACCAGGGCAAGAGACGAGCGTCCAATTTATTGATTTATCCAAGATTGACCTGGATAAAAAGTGGTACTGCTCGGAGTTAATCCAATCGGTCGAGAAGGTCGGTGACGACATTGGCGTGACCTTGGTCCACATCATGACCGAAACGGACGAACCGCTCGATAAGGCCATGACTGAATGGCATGAGCCAAGAACTTCAGATTTTGTTATCGACCAACCTATCGTCGAACTGCAAGGTCAAACCCAAGGACAAGATGATTTAGCTAATCAAGAACTCGTGACAGTCGAGGAAATGAAGAAACAGATCGCCATTGCAGTAGCTAAGGCGACTAAAGAAATCTACGCGACTGTTAGCTCGATGATTGGAGATGACGGCGATAATGAAGCAACTCGTTAAGCCTCTCTCCCTACTACTCACCGGATATTTAATTGGAAAGGGGGTGAATAAAATGGCTAAACACCGCAAGAAATACCGCTTCACAGCGGACAGCGAGGTTGTTAAGTTTTGGGTCTTTGCTATCAAAACAGGTCAAGCGACCATGGATGATGTGCCAGACACATTGAACCTGATTGATCTTGTTGCTTCTATCCTTAAATTGGAAGAAGTAATCGAGCCTGAAGGCGAACAACCTAACATCTAATTACTGAGGGGCCAATATGGCCCCTTTTAATTTTGAAGGAAGTGATTATTTGAATGAAGATGACAGAGCTAACCGCGCTCATAGGGGCGTGTATGGCGGCTCTTAAAGTTATTTGGGATATGGTCCAATCTAACCGAAACCTATCCAATCAAATATCAGAAGTTTTGAAGCGTATGAGTACGCTAGAGTCAAACCAACAAGAATTACATCGAGTCGGACAGGCTAATAGCTTAGGTAATCGCAATCTTACGCGATATCGTATTAGACAGGAGATGCTAAAGGCGATTCGCCAAGGGTATGAGACCTACGATAACTTCCAGGAGGTTGTGAATCTAGTCGATGGATATCACGCCGCAGGAGGAAACGGAGCAATCGACGCCTTGTTTGACGAGTATAAAAAATTACCTAGGAAGGAAGCGTGAATATTATGAATATCAACTGGAAATTACGTTTGCAGCACAAGTCTTTTTGGGTCGCTTTAATCGGCCTTTTGGTTATCTTAAGCCAACAATTAGGCATTAAATTCTTGCCGGACAACGTGGCGGATATTACCAACACTATCTTAGCTATTGGCGTCTTGGTCGGTGTTATCACAGACCCAACTACTGCCGGCCTTGGTGATAGCAACCAGGCGCTAGGCTATGACAAGCCAAAGGAGGATAACTAATGGCTAACTCGTTTATCGAGCAAATCGCGCCATTGGTACAAAAATATCCGTCTAAGATTTTCAACAGCATTACGATTGCCCAGGCATGCCTTGAGTCTGCCTGGGGCCAATCTGACTTGGCGCGAGGCGGAAATAACTTATTCGGTATCAAGGCTAGCGCGCCTTGGACAGGACCGGTATTCAACAAGGATAGCCTGGAGGAGCGGTCTGGCGTACTCAAGCCGGAGAACTCCGACTTTCGTTCTTACGCCTCTATTGAGGAATCTATCGCGGACCATGCTAGCTTTTTTGAGAGTACTCCGTACCGTAAGGACTACTATAAAAAAGTCCTCAACGCAACAACGCCGGAGGAGCAAGCGCGCGCTCTTACAGGCACTTACGCCACAGATTCACGCTATGGCGAGAAGCTCATTAAATTTATTAACGATTACGACCTGAAGCAATACGACGAGGCAAAGCCGGCCGTTGCGCCACAGGTCCAAGGAGGTTATACAACTATGCCAACTATTTTATTTGTAGCCGGTCATGGCGAAAAGCCAGACGGTAATTTCGACACAGGGGCCATTGGCTATATCGCACGAGGCGAGCATAAATACATGGAGGATATCTTCTTTCCGGCCATTAAAAACGCTCTGCCAAGCGGTGCTAATGTAGCGTTCTTCTCTGAACACGACTGCTACACTTATGGCGATATCGCCAACCAAGCGGCTAAATATGGCTCTGATACCATTGTAGTTGAGTGCCATTATGACGCGGCTAATAGCAGCAGTGCGACCGGCGGCCATGTCATTGTCTATAAAGGTTTTGACCCAGACGAGTATGACATTAAGCTCCGCGACGCATTGGCCGAAACTATCGGAGTATTTCCTTATAACCATAAAGGCTACAAAGGTATCTCCGGACGCGACGACCTCGCCAATGCTAACCGGACCGCTAACTCTGGCACTAACTGGCGCCTAATCGAGCTTGGTTTTGGTACTAACCCAGACGACGCGGACTACATGATGAACCATGCGGACGAGTTGGCCGGCGCTATCGTTAAGCACTTGCTCGGCTCTGCTGCCTCAACTGCAGAAAAGCAACCTACTGGTTGGATCAGCAAAATCGAGAATGGCATCAAGCGTTGGTGGTTCCGGAATGAGGACGGCAGTTACAAAAAGTCCGAGTGGTACGAGGAATATGGCAACGACTATTACTTTGACGAGGAAGGTTGGGCCGCTCAAGACGGAGTTAAGGAGATCAAAGGTAAGAAGTACCACTTCAAGCCTAACTGCGTAATGTCTACCGGTTGGGTTAAGATTGACGGCAAGTGGTATCACTTCAACGGGCGTGACGGTTACATGGAAACTAAGACAATGGTAGAGGGTAAAGACGGCCGCCTCTATTACTTAACCGAGGACGGTTCTATGTTGTCTAATACCGACGTCAAAGTTGCCGAGGACGGTTCTCTAATCGAGTCTGCGACCGGCAAGCCAATCGGCACAATGTAGGTCCCTTAAAACAGACCAATCTTAATAAGTCCAGTATTCCGGACTCTTTTTATGACATCACCCCTGGGCTTCGGCCTGGGGGTCTTTTTTATTTTCACTTCTTGACCCCATTTTGACCCCTGAAATTTAGAAAGAGGTCAGAATGGGGTCTTTTTTTGCGCAATATGAATAATAGGAATAACGTAAAATAGCCAATGCTATTTATTCGGCATTTATGGTATACTATAGGTAGATAAAGATGGGAAGGAGATGAGGCCATGCACGCT